>NZ_JBITGZ010000016.1:0-6908 GCF_044457565.1 Kitasatospora sp. NPDC050543
CGCGACCACCCCGTACGCCGCCCCCTCCCGCAGCGCGTCCCTCTCGCCGGGTGGGGGGAGGGGGTGGGGGAGGGGGTGGGGGGTGGTGGGGAGGTGCGGGTGGGTGGGGTGGGAGGGGGGTGCGGGGTGGTGGGGGTGTCCGGGGAGGTGGGGGTGGGGGTGGGGGTGTCCGGGGATGGCGAAGCGGCCGCCACCGGGGGTGACGGCCGCTTCGGGGTGGGTCAGACCTTGCGGAGCTGGAAGGCGAGGCCGAGGGAGTCGTCAGAGAAGGACTCGGAGTCCCAGTCGGCGGAGCCGGCTCCGAAGTCCACGGCGAGGACCTCCTCGGCGACCAGCGGGCCGTGCTCGGCGATGGCCTCGGCGGTCTCCTCGTTGGCGGCGCGCCAGCGCAGGACGATGCGGTCGGCCACGTCCAGGCCGGAGTTCTTGCGGGCCTCCTGGATCTGGCGGATGGCGTCGCGGGCGATGCCCAGGCGCTTGAGCTCCGGGGTGATGTGCAGGTCGAGGGCGACGGTGGCGCCGGACTCGTTGGCGACCGCCCAGCCCTCGCGGGGGGTCTCGGTGATGACGACCTCGTCGGGGGAGAGGGTGATCGGCTCGCCGTCGAGGGAGACGGTGGCCTCTCCGGTGGTGCGCAGGTCGGCGGCGAGGGCGGCCGCGTCGGCGGCGGCGACGGCCTTGGCGACGTCCTGGACGCCCTTGCCGAAGCGCTTGCCCAGGGCGCGGAAGTTGGCCTTGGCGGTGGTGTCGACGAGGGAGCCGCCGACGGCCGCGAGGGACTCCAGGGTGGTGACGTTGAGCTCCTCGGCGATCTGCGCGCGCAGGTCGGCGGGGAGTTCGTCCCAGCCCTGGGCCGCGATCAGGGCGCGGGACAGCGGCTGGCGGGTCTTGACGCCGGACTCCGCGCGGGTGGCGCGGCCGAGCTCGACCAGGCGGCGGACGAGGGCCATGTGGCGGGAGAGGTCGGTGTCGATCTGGGCCTCGTCCGCGACCGGCCACGTGGCCAGGTGGACGGAGGAGGGGGCGGTCGGGTCGACCGGGACGACCAGGTCCTGCCAGACGCGCTCGGTGATGAAGGGGGTCAGCGGCGCCATCAGACGGGTGACGCTCTCCAGGGCCTCGTGAAGCGTCGCCAGGGCGGCCTTGTCGCCCTGCCAGAAGCGGCGGCGGCCGCGGCGGACGTACCAGTTGGAGAGGTCGTCGACGAAGCCGGAGAGCAGCTTGCCGGCCCGCTGGGTGTCGTACGCCTCCAGGGCGGAGTCGACCTCGCGGATCAGCGTGTTGAGCTCGGAGAGCACCCAGCGGTCGAGCTGCGGGCGGTCGGCCGGGGCCGGGTCGGCGGCGGACGGCGCCCAGCCGGTGGTGCGGGCGTACAGGGCCTGGAAGGCGACGGTGTTCCAGTAGGTGAGGAGGGTCTTGCGGACCACCTCCTGGATCGTGCCGTGACCGACCCGGCGGGCCGACCAGGGTGAGCCGCCGGCCGCCATGAACCAGCGGACGGCGTCGGCGCCGTGCTGGTCCATCAGCGGGATCGGCTGGAGGATGTTGCCCAGGTGCTTGGACATCTTCCGGCCGTCCTCGGCCAGGATGTGGCCGAGGCAGACGACGTTCTCGTAGCTGTTCTTGTCGAAGACGAGGGTGCCGACGGCCATCAGGGTGTAGAACCAGCCGCGGGTCTGGTCGATCGCCTCGGAGATGAACTGCGCCGGGTAGCGCTTCTCGAACAGCTCCTTGTTCTCGTACGGGTAGCCGTACTGGGCGAACGGCATGGAGCCCGAGTCGTACCAGGCGTCGATGACCTCGGGGACGCGGGTGGCGGTCGCCCGGCAGGTGGGGCAGGCGAAGGTGACGTCGTCGATGTACGGGCGGTGCGGGTCGAGGCCGCTCTGGTCGGTGCCGGTGAGCTCGGTGAGCTCGGCGAGGGAGCCGACGCAGGTGAGGTGGTTGTCCTCGCAGCGCCAGATCGGCAGCGGCGTGCCCCAGTAGCGGTTGCGGGAGAGCGCCCAGTCGATGTTGTTGTTCAGCCAGTCGCCGAAGCGCCCGTGCTTGACGTTCTCGGGGAACCAGTTGGTGGCCTCGTTCTCCCGGATCAGGGCGTCCTTGACCGCGGTGGTGCGGATGTACCAGGACGGCTGCGCGTAGTAGAGCAGCGCGGTGTGGCAGCGCCAGCAGTGCGGGTAGCTGTGCTCGTACGGCAGGTGGCGGAAGAGCAGGTCGCGGGCGGCGAGGTCCTGGACGAGCGCCTCGTCGGCCTTCTTGAAGAAGACGCCGCCGACCAGCGGGACGGACGGGTCGAAGGTGCCGTCCGCGAGGACGGGGTTGACCACGGGCAGCCCGTACTTGCGGCAGGTCGCGAGGTCGTCCGCGCCGAAGGCCGGGGACTGGTGGACGATGCCGGTGCCGTCCTCGGTGGTGACGTAGTCGGCGTTGAGGACGTAGTGGGCGTTCTCGATCTCGACCAGGTCGAAGGGGCGGCGGTAGGCCCAGCGCTCCATCTCGGCGCCGGTGAACCGCTCGCCGGTGGGCTCCCAGCCCTCGCCGAGGGCCTTGGCGAGCAGCGGCTCGGCGACGACGAGCTTCTCGGTGCCGTCGGTCGCGACGATGTAGCTCACGTCCGGGTGGACGGCGGCGGCGGTGTTGGAGACCAGGGTCCACGGCGTGGTCGTCCAGACCAGCAGCGCGGCCTCGCCGGCCAGCGGGCCCGAGGTCAGCGGGAAGCGGACGAACACCGAGGGGTCGACGACGGTCTCGTAGCCCTGGGCCAGCTCGTGGTCGGACAGGCCGGTGCCGCAGCGCGGGCACCAGGGTGCGACCCGGTGGTCCTGGACGAGCAGGCCCTTGTCGAAGATCTGCTTGAGCGACCACCAGACGGACTGCACGTAGGACGGGTCCATCGTGCGGTAGGCCTGGTCGAGGTCGACCCAGTAGCCCATCCGGGTGGTGAGCTCGGTGAAGGCGTCGGTGTGCCGGGTCACGGACTCGCGGCACTTGGCGTTGAACTCGGCGATGCCGTACTTCTCGATGTCCTGCTTGCCGGAGAAGCCGAGCTCCTTCTCGACGGCCAGCTCGACGGGCAGGCCGTGGCAGTCCCAGCCGGCCTTGCGGGCGACGTGGTAGCCCTTCATCGTCCGGTAGCGGGGGAAGACGTCCTTGAAGACGCGGGCCTCGATGTGGTGCGCGCCCGGCATGCCGTTGGCGGTCGGCGGGCCCTCGTAGAACACCCACTCCGGGCGGCCCTCGGACTGCTCCAGGCTCTGCTGGAAGACCTTGTTGTCCTGCCAGAAGCTGAGGATCCGGTGCTCAAGGGCGGGGAGGTCCACCTGGGCGGGGACGGGGTTGTAGCTGGCGGTCGCGCGCGGCGCGTCCTCAGAAGGGTGCTGGGACATTGCGGGGGTCTACCTCCGGCGGATGCGTGGGCCTGATCCGACGGAGGGACGAGACGGCATGCCGCCCCGCGGTACCACCCTCCTTGGCCGCGATGGTGCGTGCGGCCCTCTTGTTTGGGCTTGCTGCCGGGTCTAGTGGGCCGCGTGCGGCCGTTCTTCCGGCGGCTCCGGGGTGATCTTCCCGCCGTGCACACCCCCGGGCTCACACCGTCCCCGGGTCGCTGGTGGCTGCGTACGTCGGTACTCGTCCCATCTGCGCCTTGCAGGCCCAGTGTATCGGGCCCGGCAAGCGGGTTTGTCCGGCGCGCGGGGTGGTTAGCGGTTGACGATCTGGGCACAACTTGGTCAGTGCGCGGGTGGGGCGGCTGTGGCGGCTGCCCGGGTGGGATCGGTGCGACGCATCGGTATGTCATGTTGTGACCGGATTTGATGGGGATTATCGTTCCGGCACTGGAAGCCGCCGGGAACCGGCGGCTCGAGTCATTCGTAGATGGGGTCGAAGCCATGGCTGATAAGGCAACCGGCGCGGGTACCGCCACCAAGCGGGCACGCAAGGCCGTGGCAGGCGACTCAGGGGAGGGGACCGTGACCACTACCGCACGGCACAAGACCAGCACCAACACCGGTACCGGACGGGCGGCGGCGACCAGCCGCACGCGCCCGGCCGCCGCCACCACCGCCACCCGCGCCGGCGGCGGCGCCGAGTCCGTCGACCCGGCCGAGCTGCCCGTCCGCCCCGGCGAGGAGCCATGGACCTCCGAGGAGGTCGCCGAACTGCACGCCGAGCTGATCGGCGAGCTGGAGCGGCTCCAGGCCGAGATCGACGCCTCGGAGGCCGCGATCACCGGCCTGATGCGCGACTCCAACGACGGCGCCGGCGACGACCAGGTCGACGCCGGGACGAAGAACATCTCGCGTGAGAGCGAGCTGGCCCTGGCGAACAACGCCCGCGACAGCCTCGCCCAGACCGAGCGCGCCCTGCTGCGCCTGGAGGGCGTCGGCTTCGGCGTCTGCGAGTCGTGCGGCCAGGCCATCGGCAAGGCCCGCGTGCAGGCCTTCCCCCGCGCCACGCTCTGCGTCCAGTGCAAGGCGAAGCAGGAACGCCGGTAGTCGCTGCCAGCCGGAGCCCCGGAGGGGGTCGAGCTTGCCGTACGCTCGACCCCGTAACGTCGGCCCTCCTCCTGCCTCCGGCCGGGAGGGGCCCCCATCGGCAGCGGAGCGGATCATCAGTACGCCAGGTTCCCCCCAGACGCGGGACGATTCCGTCCCGACCACCGCTGCCCCGGTGCCCGGGTCCGGCCGGCAGGAGGGCGTGGAGGTCGCGCTCGCGCAGGCCTCCGACGGCCTCGCGGGCTCCGAAGGTGCCGCACGCTCGGAGGGCGGGACCGCGGCCGGTGCCGGCAGGGGCGCCACCGCCGTCGGCGGGCGCCGCCGGATCGGCGTGCTGCTGGTCATCGCGCTGCTCGCCTACCTCGTCGACCTCGGCAGCAAGCTGCTGGTGGTCGCCAGGCTGGAGAACCACGCCCCGATCACGGTGCTCGGTGACATCGTCACCCTCCAGGTGATCCGCAACCCCGGCGCCGCCTTCGGCATGGGGCAGGCGCTGACCATCGTCTTCACCGCCATCGCGAGCTCCGTCATCGTGGTGATCTGGCGGATCGCCCGGAAGCTCTACAGCCTGCCCTGGGCCATCGCGCTGGGCCTGCTGCTGGGCGGGGCGCTCGGCAACCTCACCGACCGGCTGTTCCGCTTCCCGGGCGTGCTGCGCGGGCACGTGGTGGACTTCATCTCCGTCCAGCACTTCGCGGTGTTCAACCTGGCCGACTCGGCCATCGTCTGCGGCGGCATCCTGGTGGTGCTGCTCTCCTTCCGGGGCAGCAACCCGGACGGCAGCACCCACCCGGCCGCCACGTCCGGCGGTGCCAAGGGCGCCCGCAAGGGTGGCAGCAGCGGTGGCTCCGGCAGTGGCGCCGAGGGCGGCCCCAAGGGCGAGTGAGTCGGGGCGGGGCCGCAGTCCGGCATACTCGTACGGGTGAGTACCGCAGCGCAGATCCGCAGCCTCCCCGTTCCCGACGGCCTTGAGGGCGAGCGTCTCGACGCCGCCCTCGCCCGGATGTTCGGCTTCTCCCGGACGAAGGCCGCCGAGCTGGCCGTCGACGGCAAGGTCCGTATCGACGGCTCGACGGCCGGCAAGTCCGACCGCGTGGTGGCCGGGACCTGGCTGGAGGTCGAGATCCCCGCCCCCGCCGCACCGGTGCAGATCGTCGCCGAGCACGTCGAGGGCATGCGCATCGTCCACGACGACGAGGACATCGTGCTCGTCGACAAGCCGGTCGGCGTGGCCGCCCACCCCAGCCCCGGCTGGACCGGCACCACCGTGATCGGCGGGCTCGCCGCAGCGGGCTACCGGATCTCCACCTCCGGCGCCGCCGAGCGCCAGGGCGTCGTGCACCGCCTGGACGTCGGCACCTCCGGCCTGATGGTCGTCGCCAAGTCCGAGCGCGCGTACACCGACCTCAAGCGGCAGTTCCACGACCGCGTGGTGGAGAAGAAGTACAACACCCTGGTGCAGGGCCACCCCGATCCGATGAGCGGCACGGTGGACGCCCCGATCGGCCGCCACCCCAGCTCGGACTGGAAGTGGGCCGTCACCCAGGCCGGCAAGCCCTCCGTCACGCACTACGACCTGATCGAGGCCTACCGGGCCGCCTCGCTGCTGGACATCAAGCTGGAGACCGGCCGCACCCACCAGATCCGGGTGCACATGTCCGCGCTGCGCCACCCCTGCGTCGGCGACCTGACGTACGGCGCCGACCCGACGCTCGCCAAGCGGCTCGGCCTGACCCGGCAGTGGCTGCACGCCGTCTCGCTCGGCTTCGAGCACCCGGCGAACGGTGAGTGGGTGCGGTTCGACAGCGAGTACCCGGCGGACCTGCAGAAGGCCCTGGACATCATCTCCTCGGAGAGCTGAGATGACGGCGGTACGGGCAGCGGTGATCAGGGTCGCCGAGGGTGAGCGGGACCTGGAGCTGGCGCGCGCCGTGCGGCGCGAGGTCTTCGTCCGGGAGCAGAACGTCCCCGAGGAGCTGGAGTACGACGAGTACGACGCGACCGCCGTGCACCTGCTGGCCCTCGCCGAGGACGGCACCCCGCTCGGCACCGGCCGGCTGATCCACGGCGAGCAGGCCCTGAAGCTCACCGGCGGCCGTCCCGGCCGGGTCCTGCTGGGCCGGCTCGCGGTGTCGAAGGACGCCCGGGGCACCGGCCTCGGCGCGCAACTGGTCCGGGCCATCGAGCAGGCCGGCCGGGAGCGGGGCGCGACGGAGCTGGAGTTGCACGCCCAGGTCCAGGCGCTGGGCTTCTACGAGCGGCTGGGCTACAGCGCCGAGGGCCCGGAGTACCCCGATGCGGGCATCCCGCACCGGACGATGACGCGGGTGCTGTAGCCCCGCCCGCCCTTCCACAGTCGGACCGGAGCGGGGGGGGGGGGGGGGGCGGGGCGCCCCGCGGGCGGGGGGCGGG
>NZ_JBITGZ010000016.1:6918-167989 GCF_044457565.1 Kitasatospora sp. NPDC050543
CGTCCCGTGGGCGCGCAGGCGCCGGGGTGGGGTGGGGGGGGGGGGCCCGCCCCGCCCCCCCCCCCGCCCGGCCCCGCGGCGGGCCCCCCCCCCCCCCCCCCCCCCCCCCGCTCCGATGTGTGCCGGGGGGTGGGGCCGGGTAGGGTCGCGCCGGGCCGGCCGCACTCTCGGGTGGGATCGCTCTTCGGCCGCCGCGACACTTACAACCTGCTTATGGATCCATTACCTGGATGAGGGAGCGTCAGCCACCAGCGTCGGTGGGGTAGCCGGTCCAGCCAGGTTGGTGAGCGTGAGTCAGATGGGCAGCGGGGAGTTCAGGATCGACCTCCAGGAGGTCGAGGCGGCCGCGAGGAAGATCCGGAGCCTGGTCGCGGAACTCGAACCGCACACGGCCGAGGTCGAGGCCGCGGTGCAGGGGGTCTCCCGATCCGCGTACGGCACCGATCCGGTGGGCGCCGCCCTGCTGGGCGGCGGGTCCGGGGCCGGCGGTCTGGTCGAGCACCAGCAGCAGGCCGTCGAGGGCATCCGCCGCTACCTCCGGAACTCCGCCGCGATGGCGGACAATCTGCTGCTGATGTGCCGTCACTACCGCGAGGCCGACGACGGCCATGCCGCCGAGCTGCTGGGCATCCTCGGGGAGTCCGGCGGGCAGTCTCCGGGGGGCGAGGTTCCGGGTGGGCAAGTCCCGGACGGGCGGGTCCCAGGTGTTCAGGCTCTGCCGCTCGCGCAGCCCGCGCGGCCCGTGTCCGGGAATCCGGCGGTCTAGCCCGGTTCGGTGCCGATCGGCACGGCCTTCGCCTGCCCGTACCCTCCTCTGTCTCTCCATGGCCGGATGTCCCGGTTCACCCCAGAAAGTGACCAGTCATGATCGAGCTGCCCGCCGACCTGGCCGAGGTGCTCAAGACCGTCCAGAGCAGCCCCAACGGATCGGGCATCGCCTTCCCGGACGCCGACGAGGCCCGACTCGCCGAACTCGCCGCGGCCTGGGAGGCGTGGAACACCGCGGCCGACCCCCGGGTGCGGAGCATCGTGGCGAGCGCGCAGCAGGCGATGGCCCACATGTCCGGGGCGGCCGCCGACAACTTCCAGCAGTACCTGGAGAAGTACGCCGGCCGCGACGACGCCCACGCCGTCACCACGCTGGAGGCCGGACTGACCATGGCCCGGTGCCTGCGGGGAGCGGCGGAGACCGTCACCCAGGCGAAGACGGCGATGGTGCAGCAGCTCAGCTCCACCAAGGAGTACCTGGACGCCGGCCTGCCCGGCGCCCTGCCCGAGGTCGCGGCCCGGTCCGAGGGCGTGCGGAAGACCGCCGACTCCTGCAAGGAGTACGCCGGACAGGTCGGCGCCGATGTCGATTCGATGCTTCGTCAGAGTGCGGGCCAGGTCGAGCGTATGACGGGTGCCGGCAAGGTCTGCCTGCTCGGCGGGGTGGGCACGGCCTACTCGGCGACGGCCGCCGCCGGCGAGGACAGCCCGGTTGACGGCGCCGCGGGCGGGGCCTCGGCCGTCGCGGCCCGGCCCGTGCTCGCCGGGCTGGGTGGGCCCGGCACGTTGCGGTCCGAGTTCGCCTCGGCGGAGGTGCCCGGGGCTGCTGCCTGCCGGCCGGGCACCGGCGCTCCGCCCGGGCTGAACCTGGCGGGCTTCTCCGGTGCCGCCGGCGGTGTGGGGCCGGGCTCGGGAGTGCCGGGGCCGACCGCCGGAGGTGTCGGTGAGGCGCCCGGCGTCGGGGTGTCGGCCGCGGGCACTCCGGGAGCAGTTGCGGCCAGGGCGGGCGGCGGGGCGCACGGCGTCGGAGGGTCCGGTGGGCTTGGCGGGGGCCGGGCCCGGGCGGGTGTGCCGTCGTTCAGCGGGTCCGGGGCGTTCGGTGGTGCGTCCGGCGCGTCCGCGCTCGCCGGGGCCGCGGGCGCGGCGGCCCGGGCCGGGACGGTGGGGCAGGCGGCCGGTGCCGGCTCGACCCGGCAGAGCATGGCCGCCGGCGCGGGGACGGGGACGGGCGCGAAGGCCGGGCCGGGCATCGGTGCGGGCGCGGCCGGCCGTAGCGGCATGGGCGGCATGCCCGGCGGCGGACACGGGCCGGCCGGCATGGGCGGTTCGCACGGCAAGGGCAAGCGCGCAGGCGGGCGCGGCTCGGCCCGCTCCAACCGATTCGGCCAGGAAGTCCCCGAGGACGAGGACGAGATCCTCACCGACGCGGGCGTCCAGGGCCTGGCGGCGCAGGCACCCGCCGGCGACCGCGAGGCGCAGCGGGCGCGCCGGCGCTGGCTGGACGAGGCCCGTGCCGACGCGGCCGGCGGGCGGCACTGGACGGCCGATGCCGCGCCTGCGGCGGCGCAGGAGGAGCGGCCGCCCGCGGCGGGCAGTGACCTGCTCACCCAGCTGACGAGTGTGGTGCTCGGTCCCCAGGCGGCGGGGGCGGCGGGGGCGGCGGGGGCGGCTGGGGCGGCTGGGTCCTCGGGGGCGTCGGGGGGCGGGCCGGGAGGTGGTGAGCGGTCGGCGGAGGCCGCCTACCTGGCCCAGCTCCAGGCCTCGGCCGGCCGTGGTCGCGGCGAGCCCGAACCGGGCGTGGGCGCTGCGGCCTCGGCGAAGGCGCCCGGCGGTGCGGCGGAGTCAGGTCAGCGGGCCCCGATCCGGGAGGAGGGCGGCTACCAGGTGCCGAGCCCCACCCTGCGGGCGGCACTGGCGAAGCTGGCGGCCTCCGGCGAGCTGGACAAGCCGCTGCCGGCCCCGGCGCCAGGAGCGGGGTCGAGGCCGGCACCGGCGGCGGGGGACGCGCCCCGGTCGTGATCGGCCGTACGGAGAACAGGTAACGGGCGCCGTCGGCCGTAGGCCGCCACCCGCGCAATTCCCGCCCGCCGGTCGTCCGACCGGTCCGCGGCTCAAGTCGGTAGGGAAAGTCGAGTCATGGAAGATCAATTCCGTACGAAGGTGCATGAGTTCGGCCGGACGGGGACGCCGGTCCAGCCGCGGGGGCTGGACACGGCGACGGCGGTGGTCGGTGGGGGACCGGGGCCCGGGATGGCGACGTTGACCGAGGTTGCGGGTCCGCCGGGGCCCGGGATGGCGACGGCGGTGGTCGGCGGGACGGCGAGGGGTGCGGCCACCCCTGCGGCCCAGGCTGCGGCCCAGGCTGCGGCCGCTGCCGAGGCCGCGAGTGCGAAGGCCAACGCCGGGACGGGCTTCGAGGTCACCCCCGAGCAGTACCGGGCGGCCGTCTCCCCGATGCTCGCCGCCTCGGACCGGGTCTCCACCGCGTACCTCGCCCTTGACAGCTTCCTGACCAGCATGAACGCCACCCACCCCTGGGGCAACGATCACGCGGGGCACCAGTTCGCCGAGGGCGGGAAGGGCTACCTCGCGTACAGCGCCGGCACGCTCAAGGGCCTCAAGGGCCTCCCGGCCGCGCTGCGCCGGGTGGCGGACGGTCTGAAGCTGATGGCGGAGAACTACGAGACCACCGAGCGGCGCGTCGTGGGGACCCTCAAGGGCCGCAAGGAGGAGCTCGACACGTACCGTCCCATGAACCCGCTCCCGGCGGCGGACGCGCTGCCGCAGGCGCCCGTACCGGTGGCACCGACCCTGCCCGCCCCCCACGTCGGCCCGATCGTGCACACCGGCGGGAGGCGCTGACCGATGGCTACCGAGCTTCCCGAGTCCCTCCAGTGGGTCCTGCTGCTGCTGGCCGGTACGCGTTGGCCCGAGGCCGACGAGGACAACCTGCGGAGCATGGCCGAGCACTGGCGCACCATGGCCCAGACCCTCAAGGACGTCGAGGAGTCGGCCGACGCCGCCGTCAAGCGCGCGTTGGTCGGCCAGGTCGGCGTGGCGGCCACCGGACTGTCCCGGTACTGGGACAAGTTCACCGTCGGCAAGGGCGAGGCCGAGCCGGGCGTCCTCCCCGGCCTGGCCAAGGCCTGCGAGGGCATGGGCGACATGCTGGAGTCGATGGCCAACTCCGCCGAGACGGCGAAGATCCAGATCATCGCCCAGCTGGGCATTCTCGCGGTCGAGATCGCCACCGCCGAGGTGGAGGCGCCGTTCACCGCGGGCCTGTCGCTGGCCCAGATCCCGGTCATGGTCGGCATCAGCCGGACGGTCGTCCAGCAGATCCTGAAGAAGCTGGCCATGGAGGCGATGAAGTTCGCCGCCAAGCAGGCCGTCCAGATGGCGGCCATCAACCTGCTCGCGCAGAGCATCCAGGTCCTGGAGGGGCACCGCAAGGGCCTCGACCTGAAGGAGCTCGGCCAGAACGCGGCGGGCGGCGCCGTGGCGGGCGCCTCCGGCAACCTGCTGGGCAAGGGCATCGGCGCGGCCGGTTCCAAGCTGGGCGTCGGCAAGGCGCTGGGGACCGTCCCGGGCAAGATGGCTACCGGCGCGGCGGTCGGCGTGGGCGCGGACGTCATCACCCAGGCCGTCACCACCGGGACGGTGGACAGCCACAGCCTGCTCGGCTCCGGTCTCAGCGGAGCGAGCGCCGCCGGTCTGCACGCCGCGGGCGCCGCGGTCAACGAGCACTTCAAGGCACCGGTGGTGGACGTCCCGCACGGCGGGAGTCCGGGTGCCGGAGGCCCGGAGATCGCCGCCGGGGCGCACGGGCCGGAGCAGTCGCCGTCGGCGGCCTCGGGCAACTCGGCCGGCGCGGCCGGGGCGGAGGGCGGTGCGGGCACCGGTGGCAGCCGTGCAATGCCTGCGGCGTCCGAGCACGCGGCCGGGGCGGAGGCTCCTGCGGCGGCGGCCCATAACGCACCTGCGGGCGGTACGCACGAGGGCGTGCCCGCGGGCGGCGGTCAGCACCCGGCGGCGGGTGAGGGGACGGGCCCCGCTGCTGCGGGTGGTGCGCACGCGTCGGCGGCGGAGCCGGCCGGCGGCGCGGGTCATCCGGCGCAGCACGCGGCCTCGGGCGGCGGGGGCGCCGCACAGTCCCAGGCCCCGTCCCAGGCCCATCCGACGGCTCCGACGTCGGAGCACGGCGGTACGGGCAGTGGCTCGCCGGCGGCGGCTGCGGGCCACGGCGGTGAGGGCAGCACACCCGCGCATGCTCCGGCGGTTGCGGCGGACGGCGCGCCCCCCGCGCACGCCGGGGCCTCGCCTGGCCACGACGGTGGCACGCACACCCCGGTGGCGGAGGCGACGCCGTCGGGATCGCACGCGCCGGTGTCCGAGGGGACGCCTGCGCAGCATGCCGGCCCGGGCCCGTCGCACGAGGGCTCTCCGGCGCCCGTGGCGAACCACTCCTCGCTGCCGCCGCTCCACGAGGCCGCTGCGGTCAGCGCGCCGACGATCGCGGCGCACGAGACTCCCCTCCCGGCCGGTGGCGGCCACCACGGGGGCGATGTGCCGCAGTTGCACGTTCCGCAGGGGGAAGCCGTGCCGGTGCACCCGACTGCCGAAGGTGTGCCGCCGGTTCATCATGTGGCCGACGTGCCGCAGTTGCACATGCCGGTGGCGGAGGCGGCGCCGGTTCATCCGGTGGCGGAGGTTGCCCCGCCGGTTCATCATGTGGCCGACGTACCGCAGTTGCATGTGCCGGTGGCGGAGCCTGGCCCGATTCGTCCGGTGGCGGAGGTTGCTCCGTCGGCCCGTCATGTGGCCGACGTGCCGCCGCTGCATGTGCCGCAGACGGAGGTCACGGCACTTGCCGCTCCGGAGGCGCCGGTCCGCCCGGTCGGGTCCGGGGCCGACGAGATCCGGCTCGCGAGTCCGGCCGAGAGCTCGTCCTCCGGTGCGGGCCGTCCGGTGGGCGGTATGCCGGACATTCACGCGACGCCGGTGCTGCCCGGCAGTACTACCGCGCCCGTCGCGAGTGCGTCGGCGTCGGCGGCTGCACATCCCACCGCGCAGCCGGGCCGGCCGAGCACTCATGCCCTGCAGTCCCTGGAGGGGTTCAGTACAGGCCCCGTCCACGCGGAGCCGGCGCGCCTTCCGGGGGTCCGCACCGAGCCGGCGCCCGGTCGGGGCGAGGCGGCAAGGCCGGGCCGCTCCCTGCACGAGCATCCGACGGGGATGACTGCGCTGGCCTTCCCGCTTCAGTCGTCCGCGACGCAGAAGGCGCTTCACAAGGTGCGCACGCTGCTGAAGCCGACCGCTGTGCCGGAGGGCATGAAGAACCTCCTGACATATTCCCTGCCGCACCCGAGCTCCGGGGGCAAGTACCTGCACCCGCAGACCCACACGCTGGTACCCGTCCCGGCGATGCATTTCAACAAGCGTACGAACACGCTGAAGACCCATCTCGACCCGACAACGCTCAACGACCTCGCGCCGTCGGCGTTCGGCGAGATCAGGAACCTGGCGGCCGAGCCCGTTGCACGCTGGGCCCCTGAGAAGCTGGTTGCGAAGACTCAGGAGCGGGTCGAGGCGATGGCACGCATGGACTACCGGACGGCCGACTACTGGGCGGCCCAGGACGCCCGTCGTGACCTGCTCGACTCCATGGTGGTGGCCAACACCCAGCGCAGGCCCGCAGGGCTGTCCGAGGAGGCCGTGGCCCACGTGGACTCGGTGCTGAGGGACGCTCCGGACGCCATCGCCGCCACTCGCCGGATTCTTCGGGACCACCCGGGGATCGTCCTGGGCGAGAAGCACGGGGAACCGCAGAGCTTCGACTTCCTGAAGAACAACATGGCTGCCCTCCGGCAGGAGGGGGTCAGCACCGTCTACCTGGAAGCGCTGCGCGGTGACTCCTTCCAGTCGCACGTGGACACCCATATGCGGACTCCGGTGGGGGCGGAGATGCCGCCGCTGCTGGACGCGATGGTCTCGCGCTACGAGGCCAAGCACGGCGAGGGCCTGCGGGCGACGATCGAGGCCGCCAAGGCCGAAGGAGTCGGAATCCGGGCGGTCGACGGGCACCCCGCCCGCCGCGAGGGCGATGGACCCTGGACGCTCTACGACCGTGCCGCGCGGTTCAACACCTACGTGGCCGACGCTGTCGGACTGGGTCAGGCCGGGTCCGACGGGAAGTTCGTGCTGCTGGTCGGCAGGGCGCACGTCGGCCTGCATGATGCCCCCACCATGCCCGATCCGGCTAACCCGAACCAGGTCATAACCTCGCCCCTCGAGCACAGGATTCACTCCGAGCTGCCGGCACCCGGACTCTCCCAGTTGCTGAACGCTCCCGGGCTGGAGGTGAAGAACACGCCCGACGGCGAGCATTCCCTGCACCGGGTGTAGCCGGGGCAGGCGCCGGTCGGCGTCGGCCGGTAGCGCTACCTCCCGCCCGACGCCGGACGGCTGACCGATTCCTCTCTCCACCCCTGACCGCCCGGTCGCGCGCGTCCCCACGCCGCGCGCGACCGGGCTCCGGCCCCCGGCCGCGTACACCCTCCCCCGGGCGCGGCCGGGGACCGACCCGTCCGCTCGGCTCCCCCGCGGGCGAGCGTGGGCCGAGACCCGCCGAGGCCGGGCGCCGTCGGCCGGCGGGCTCGGCACTCCTCGTCCGCGGGGCCCAGGATCTGCTCCAGCGGGCAGGTGGCAAGCAGCAGGCCGGTCAGGCGGGGCGGTGTCGGCGCGGGCGCCGGGGCCGGGCCCCTGCCGGGGGCGCCCTTATGGGGCGCCTACTCGACGGGCGCATACGATCACTGTTCATGAAGCTCGCAGGAGCATGGCGCCGCTGGCGCGCAACGTCCACGCCCCGAAGACTGGCGGCGGCCGTCCTCGCGCTGGCGGTACTCGCCGGGGCGGGCACCTGGACGGCGGTCGCCACCGGCGGTGAGCAGCCGGTCCGCGAGGAGAACCGGTTCCTGTCGATGCCCGAGACCCCGGGCAGCGAGCAGCGGATCGATCTCGACACCGCCTTCTTCACCACCGGATCGAGCCCGCGCCCCGCGATCCTGCTCGCGCACGGTTTCGGCGGCAGCAAGGAGGGCGAGCGGGAGCGGGCCGAGCAGCTGGCCCGCTCCGGGTACGCGGTGCTCACCTGGTCCGCGCGCGGCTTCGGCCACTCCGGCGGCAGGATCGGCCTCAACGCGCCCGACCGCGAGGTCGAGGACGTCAGGCACCTGGTCGACTGGCTCGCCCAGCGCCCCGAGGTCCGCCTGGACGGCCCGAACGACCCCAGGGTCGGCATCACCGGCGCCTCGTACGGCGGTGCGATCGCGCTGCTCGGCTCGGCGTACGACCACCGGATCGACGTTGTGGCCGGCCAGATCACCTGGTGGAACCTGGCGGACGCGCTCTTCCCACAGGGTGTGCGGGGCGGTACGGCGGCGGACGGGGTGTTCAAGAAGCTCTGGGCCGGCATCTTCTTCACCACCGGCTCGGCCGGCGCCCTCGGCCCGGCAGGCGAACCGACGAGGCCGAGCGGCGCGCCGACGGGCGGCGACCGGCCGCAGGACGGCCCGGTGGGCTGCGGGCGGTTCACCGACGAACTCTGCGCGATGTACGACCGGGTCGCCACCGCGGGCCACGCCGACGCCGACGCCGTCGCGCTGCTGGAACGCTCCAGCCCCTCCTCCGTCGCCGGGCAGCTCAAGGCGCCGACCCTGGTCGTCCAGGGCCAGCAGGACTCGCTCTTCCCGCTCGACCAGGGCGACGCCATCGCCAGGGCCGTCGCCGCGAACGGCGCACCGGTGAGCATGGACTGGTTCGCGGGCGGCCACGACGGCGGCACCGACACCAGCGCGCGGGTCGACGCCCGCGTCACCGGCTGGTTCGACCACTACCTGCGGGACGCGGGCAACGACACCGGCCCCGCGTTCCGGGTGACCCGCACCGGCGGCGTCGACTCCACCGGCTTCCAGGCCGTGCTGCGCGGTGCCTCCGCACAGATGTACCCGGGCCTGGCCGGCACCGGCGCCCGGGGCGTGGCGCTCTCCGGCGCCGAGCAGAGCTTCGCCAACCCGCCCGGTGGCGCCCCGCCGAACATCTCCACCGTGCCCGGCGTCGGCGCGCTCGCCCAGGCCGCCTCACTCGGCGGCGGGCTCTCGCTGGACTTCCCCGGCCAGAATGCGGCCTTCGACTCCGCCCCGCTGGACACCGCCCTGCACCTGACCGGGCAGCCCTCCGTGCCCGTCCGGGTCCGGGCCGACCGGCCCGAGGCCGTGCTCTTCGCCAAGCTCTACGACCTCGGCCCGGACGGCAGGCAGAGCCTGCCGCAGCAGCTGGTCGCCCCGCTGCGGGTGACCGGCGCCGAGGCGCCCGGCGGACGGACGGTCGAGGTCGTGCTGCCGGCCGTGGACCACACCTTCGCCGCCGGGCACCGGCTGCGCCTGGTGCTGGCCAGTACCGACCTCGCGTACGCGTCCCCGGCCGAGCCGGCCACCTACCGGGTGGCCGTCGCGGGCGGGCTCACCGTGCCGACGGTCGACGCCCTGGTGACCGAGGCCGCGCCGCTGCCCTCGCGGACCTGGCTGCTGCCGCTGATCGCCCTCGCCGTGGCCGCCGCGCTGTTGCTCGGCGGGCGCGTGCGGCGCGGGGCGGCGTCCGGCAGGCAGCACCGCGCCCCCGACCCGGCGCTGGCCGGCGTCCCGCTCCAGATCACCGGCCTGAGCAAGCGCTACCGGGGCGCCACCGACCGGTACGCCGTCCGGGACCTCGGCTTCCGGGTGGAGCAAGGCCAGGTGCTCGGGCTGCTCGGCCCCAACGGCGCCGGCAAGACCACCACGCTGCGGATGCTGATGGGCCTGATCCGGCCCGACGAGGGCGAGATCCGGATCTTCGGCCACGCGGTACGGCCCGGCGCGCCGGTGCTCTCCCGGGTCGGCTCCTTCGTCGAGGGCGCCGGCTTCCTGCCGCACCTGACCGGCCGGGCCAACCTGCGGCTGTACTGGCAGGCCACCGGCCGCCCCACCGAGGACGCCCACCTGGAGGAGGCGCTCGCCATCGCCGACCTGGGCGAGGCGCTGGACCGCGCCGTGCGGACGTACTCCCAGGGGATGCGCCAGCGCCTGGCCATCGCTCAGGCCATGCTCGGCCTGCCGGACCTGCTGATCCTCGACGAGCCGACCAACGGGCTCGACCCGCCGCAGATCCGCGAGATGCGCGAGGTGATGATCCGCTACGCGGCCGCCGGACGGACCGTCATCGTCTCCAGCCACCTGCTGTCCGAGGTCGAGCAGTCCTGCACCCACCTGGTGGTGATGCACCGCGGCCGGCTGGTCAGCGTGGGCGCCGTCGACGAGATCGTCGGCGAGGGGGACCTGCTGCTGGTCGGCACCCCCGCCGGGTACGGCCCGGACGAGCTGGCGGTGGCCGCCGACAAGGCGGCCGCGCTGGTGGGCGTCGGCTCGGCGCAGGCCGTGGACGGCGGGGTGCTGGTCCGGCTGGACGGGATGACGGCCGGGCAGCTGATCGCCGAACTGGTGCGCCTCGGCGTGCCCGTGGAGCGTGCCGGGCCGCACCGCCGGCTGGAGGACGCCTTCCTGTCCCTGATCGGGGGCCCGGCATGACGCCCGGGCCACCGATCCCGTGCCCGTGTGCGGCCGCGCACGTGCGCCCGTATCCGCGAGCGGCCGCCCGCCGCAGCCCGACCGGAGGTCACCCGTGAGCACCCCCGAAGCGCCCGGCGCCGCCCCGGACCACGCCGCCCCGGACCACGCCGCCGGGTACCGGCCGGGCCGGACCCTGCCGCTGCGGATCGAGGCCATGCGCCAGCTGCGCAGGCGCCGGACGATGGTGATCGGCGGGGTGCTGGCGGCGCTGCCGTTCGTCATCCTGCTGGCGTTCAAGATCGGCGGGACACCCGGCCGCGCGGACCGGACCACCTTCATCGAGCTGGCCACCGCGTCGGGCCCCAACTTCGCCGTCACCATGCTGTTCATGGGCACCGGGTTCCTGCTGGTGATCCCGGTCGCGCTGTTCTGCGGCGACACGGTGGCGTCCGAGGCGAGCTGGTCCTCGCTGCGCTACCTGCTGGCGGCGCCGGTGCCCCGGGCCCGGCTGCTGGCCCGCAAGTTCGCTGTCGGGCTGGCCTTCTCGGGCGCGGCCATCCTGCTGCTCCCGGCGATCGGGCTGGTGGTCGGCACGGCGGCGTACGGCTGGGGTGACCTCAGGTTGCCCGCGGGCGCCGGCCTGCCCGCCGCCGAGGCGCTGCCCCGGATCGCGATCGCGGTGGCGTTCGTCTTCCTCGCCGAACTCGTCATCGCCGCACTGGCGTTCTGGCTCTCCACGGCCACCGACGCGCCGCTCGGTGCGGTCGGCGGCGCGGTGTTCGTCTCCATCATCACCGGCGTCCTGGACGCCGTCACCGCGCTCGGTGACCTGCGCGAGTGGCTCCCCGCGCACTGGCAGTACGCCTGGGCGGACGCCCTCCAGCCCCAGTTGGAGTGGGGCGGCATGCTCCAGGGCGTCTCGCTGTCGCTCTCGTACGCGGTGGTGCTGCTGGCGCTGGCGTTCCGCGGCTTCGCCCGCAAGGACGTGGTGTCCTGACGGGCGGCCGGGCCCGCGGTGCGCGTCCTGGCCGAGGACGGGCACCCCGGGCCCGGCGGGGTCGCCGCACCGGGGTCGGTGCGGCCGGGTCACCGCACCCGGTTCACTTCACCGGGGAGTAGACCCGCTCCAGGGACTGGGTGCCCGAGCGGGTGCGGTAGGAACGGGCCCACTTGGTGGTGGCGTCCTTCCTGGTGCGGTCGGAGAGGACGTAGTAGTCCATCTGGACCGCGTCCTTGGTGACGTCCAGGACCCCGTAGCCGTGCGAGTCCAGGTCGATCCACTTCACGTGCCGGTTGGCGGCCTGGAGGGCGCCGGTGGCCAGCAGCGAGACGGTGTGCGGGGCGACGTGCAGGATGTCGTCGATGTTGTCCGAGGTCACCGAGGTGACCACGAACTCCGTCGCCACGCTGGCGGAGGCGGGGTAGGTGGCCGCCTCCTCGGGCACGTCGCTCGCCCACGCGGAGTGGATGTCACCGGTCAGGAAGACGGTGTTGCGGATGCCCTGCGACTTGAGGTGGCCGAGCAGTTCGCGCCGGTCGTGGGTGTAGCCGTCCCACTGGTCGGTGTTGACGGCCAGGCCCTCGCCCGGCAGGCCGAGCAGCTTGGCCAGCGGGCGCAGCAGGTAGTCCGGGAGGGAGAAGAAGGCGACCGGCGAGATCATCACCGAGTTGCCGACCAGCCGCCAGGTGGTGTCCGAGGCGGAGAGGCCGGCCTTCAGCCAGTCCAGCTGGGCGCGGCCGGTGATGGTGCGGTCGGCCGAGTCGACGCTGCCGTCGCCGACCTTGACCTGCGCGGAGCGGAACGAGCGCAGGTCGAGCAGGTTGATGTCGGCCAGCTTGCCGTAGCGCAGGCGGCGGTAGGTGGTGCCGGCGATCGAGGGGCGGACCGGCATCCACTCGAAGTAGGCCTTCTTGGCGGCGGCGACGCGGTCGGCCCAGTCGCCCTCGGTGCCCGGGGTGTGGTTCTCGGCACCGACCGAGGAGGCGTCGTTGGCGAACTCGTGGTCGTCCCAGATCGCGATCACCGGGATGATCGCGTGCAGGCCCTGGAGGTCCTGGTCGGTCTTGTAACGGCCGTGCCTGGCACGGTAGTCGGCGAGGTTCAGGATCTCGTGGGCCGGCTCGTGCGCGCGCACCACCTTGCCGGCGGCGCAGAACTCGCCGCTCTTGTACTCGTAGATGTAGTCGCCGAGGAACAGGAACACGTCCAGGTCGCCGCGCGCCGCCAGGTGCCGGTACGCGGAGAAGTAGCCCGCCTCCCAGTTGGCGCAGGAGGCGACGCCCAGGCGCAGCCGGTCCAGCCCCGCGTCGTACGCGGGGGTGGTGCGGGTGCGGCCGACGGGCGAGGTGACGCCGCCGGCGGTGAAGCGGTACCAGTACGTGGTGTCGGCTCTCAGGCCGCGGGCGTCCACCTTGACGGTGTGGTCGCCGGAGGCGGAGGCGACGACCGAGCCGGCGGCGGCCACCGCGGTGAAGGCGCGGTCGGTGGCGAGCTCCCAGCGGACCTCGGTGTCCGGGCCGAGGCCGGAGCCGGGTACGGCGTCGGGGGTCGGGGTGAGGCGGGTCCAGAGCACGATGCCGTCGGGCAGCGGGTCGCCGGAGGCGACGCCGTGCAGGAAGGCGGGGGCGGCGGGCCCGGTGTCGGCGAGGGCGCGGTCGCTGAGGGCCAGCGGGAGGGCGGCGGCGCCGGCGGCGATCGCGGTGGCCTTGAGCACCTGGCGGCGGTGCGGGCGGCCTTCGAGGGACGGCGTGGTCTTGGCAAGTATGGGGTCGGTCACGGCGGATAGGCTACCGGCCGGTAATGCGCTGTTCCATACTCGGGACTGACTGTTCGTCCGCTCTTCATCGGGTCTTGGGGGTCGGCACCGGTGCGCGGGCGGTGCGCCACCCGGCGGCCATGCGGGATCATGGAGGGGTACCGGCGCCGTCCCGGGCCGGTCCGGGCAGGCCCGGTGGCTGCCCCGCCCCGGCCGAAGCCCGGCCCTGCCCAGTCCCGCCCCCGTCCGCGAAGGAAGCCAGTCGTGGCCCAGATCGTCCTCTTCCACTCCGCCTACGGCCTGCGCCCCGCCGTCCACGCCGCCGCCGAGCGGCTGCGCGCCGCCGGCCACCAGGTCACCACCCCCGACCTGTACGACGGGCGCACCTTCGACACCGTCGAGGAGGGCATGGCGTACAAGGACGAGATCACCCAGGACGAGCTGCTGCGCCGCGCGATCAGCGCCGTCGCGCCGCTGCTCACCCCCGCCGCCGGCGCCACCGCGCCCGCCGACGGCCTGGTGTACGCGGGCTTCTCGCTCGGTGGCGCCCTCGCCCAGAACCTCGCGCTGGCCGACGAGCACGCCAAGGGCCTGCTGCTCCTGCACGGCACCTCCGACATCCGCGACGACGCCGCGACCGGGATCCCCGTCCAGCTGCACGTCGCCGAGCCCGACCCGTTCGAGCCGGAGGACTGGCTGAACGCCTGGTACCTGCGGATGCGCAAGGCCGGCGCCGACGTCGAGGTCCACCGCTACCGCGGCGCGGGTCACGTCTTCACCGACCCCGACCTGCCGGACCACGACGCCGAGGCCGCCGAGCGGACCTGGGCCGTCGCGCTGGACTTCCTGGCCGAGCTGGACGGCTGACGGCCCGTGGCCGGCGCCTCGGACCGCTACGCGGCCACGCCGCTGCCCCGGAAGCTGGGCATCAGGGCGGGCAGTGCGCTGCTGCTGGTCGGCGCGCCGCCGGGCTTCGCCGTCCCCGGTCTGCCGGACGGTGTCGTCCTGCTGCCCGCCGCCGACCCGGCCGCGCCCTTCGACACCGCCCTCTGGTTCCCGCCGGACCTCGCCGGGTACGAGGCCGGGCTGCCCGCCCTGCGCGCGGCGATGGCCCCGGCGGCCGGCCTCTGGGTCGCCTGGCGCAAGCGCTCCGCCGGTGGCACCGGCGACCTGGACGGCAACGTGATCCGTGAGGTGGCGCTGCCGACCGGGCTGGTCGACAACAAGGTCTGCGCGATCGACGAGCGCTGGTCGGGGCTGCGTCTGGTGGTGCGCCGCGACCTGCGGGGCGAGGCCGGGCGGGGCACGCCGGGACCGCCGTAGGGGCCGCCGGTCCTCGGGGGGCTTGCCGTTCGCACCGGATCCGGTCGTGCGTGGGACGGCCGACATTCCGGCGGCGGGGGCCACCGGGCCGTCCGCGCCCGCCCCTGCCCCGGCCGAGGCCGCGCCGCCCGGGTCCGAGGCCGCCGTCTTCGCCCCGCTGGAGCGCCGGGTGCTTCGGGTGCGCGGCCTGTCGGCCCGCGAGGAGCGGGCGGTCCGCCGGCCGGCCGGGTGGCCGACCGGCCGGGCCGGGTGACCGGACCACCGGCCCCGGCCATCCGTCCTGCGGTCAGAGCCCCGGGATGCGGCCGTTGCGGAAGAGGTCGACGAAGATCTGGTGGTCCTGGCGGGCCCGGGCGCCGTAGGCGTGGGCGAACTCGACCAGCATGGCCGTGAAGCCCTGCTCGTCGCGCCCGATCGCGGCGTCGATGGCCTGCTCGGTGGAGAACGGCACCAGGCTGTGGCCGCTGGCGGACTCGGCCGCGGCGGCGTGCATGGTGGCGGTGGCACGCCCGAGGTAGTCGATCACCGAGCGGAGGTCGGCCGGCTCGGTGAGGTCCGTCCAGTCCAGGTCGGTGGCGTACGGGGAGACCTCGGCGACCAGCTGGCCCCGGCCGCGCAGGGTGGCGTAGCCGAGCCAGGGGTCGCTGTGCGCCTGGAGCGCGCGCTGGGAGATGACCGTGCGGTGGCCCTCGTGCTCGAAGTAGCCGCGGATCGCCGGGTCGGTGACGTGCCGCGAGACGGCCGGCGTCTGGCCCTGCTTCATGTAGATGATGACGTCGTTCTCCAGGGCGTCGGTGTGCCCCTCCAGCAGCAGGTTGTACGAGGGCAGCCCGGCGCTGCCGATGCCGATGCCCCGCCGGCCGACCACGTCCTTGACCCGCAGCGCGTCGGGCCGGGTCCGGGATGCGGGCGGCAGGGTGGTCAGGTAGGCGTCGAAGGCGGCCAGCACCTCGGCCTTGGTGGCCTCGTCCAGCTCGATCGCGCCGCCGCCGGTGCGAAAGCGCCGCTCGTACCCGTCGATGACCGTCTCGTGGTCCAGCAGCTCGACCCGGGTCTGCAGCCTGGCTCGGCGCAGGGTGTCCAGGATCGGCCCGGTGGCGGTGTCCAGGGTGAAGGCGGCGGCCACGCCGTCGCGGGCGATATCGGCGATCTGGCCGCGGTAGGCGGCGGCGAACACCTGGACCAGCTCGGTGATGGTGTCGTCGGACAGCGCCTTGGCGTAGCCGATCAGCGCGAGGCTGGCGGCCAGCCGCTGGACGTCCCAGCTGAACGCGCCGACGTACGCCTCGTCGAAGTCGTTGACGTTGAAGACCAGCCGGCCCTCGGAGTTCAGGTAGGTGCCGAAGTTCTCCGCGTGCAGGTCGCCGTGGATCCAGACCCGGCTGGTCCGCTCGTCCAGGAAGGCGGCGCCGTAGCCGTCGTAGGGGGCGGTGGTGAGGTCCGCGTAGTAGAGGCCGGCGGTGCCGCGGTAGAACGCGAAGGCGGAGGCGGCCATCTTGCGGAACTTCACCCGGAAGGCGGCCGGGTCCTGGGCCAGCAGCTCGCCGAAGGCGCCGTCGAAGACCCGCAGGATCGTCTCGGCGCGCTCCGGCTCGCGGTCGGCGGCGGTGAGCTGGTCGGTCATGTGGCGGGTTCCTTTACGGGCGCGTGGGTGGCCTGAGACTGCTGCGACTGGAGGCTAGAGTAGGAGGGTGAACGTGTGAGACGTGGTCCGGGTCCCCTCAGGAGGCTCGGGCCTCAACTGTTTCAGGTCGGCTGATCACCCGCCGTGACCTGGGCGTTCGCCGGCCAATCGACAAGCACCGAGTCTCCGGAGGCCCCGCCTTGAGCGACCAGCCGTACGCGCACCTGCACGTCCACACCGAGTACTCGATGCTGGACGGCGCCGCCCGGCTGAAGCAGCTCTTCAAGGAGGTCGAGCGGCTGGGGCAGACCCATGTCGCGATGACCGACCACGGCAACATGTACGGCGCCGCCGAGTTCCACAAGCAGGCGACCGCAGCCGGCATCACCCCGGTGATCGGCATCGAGGCGTACGTCGCGCCGGAGTCGCGCTCCAACACCAAGCGCGTCCTGTGGGGCCAGCCGCACCAGAAGAAGGACGACGTCTCGGCGTCCGGCGCCTACACCCACAAGACCATCTGGGCCCGCGACAAGCAGGGCCTGCACAACCTCTTCAAACTGACCTCGCGCTCCTACGCGGAGGGCTGGCTGGTGAAGTGGCCCCGGATGGACAAGGAGATCATCGCCGAGCACGCGGCCGGCCTGATGGCGACCACCGGCTGCCCCTCCGGGGAGGTGCAGACCCGGCTGCGGCTCGGCCAGTTCGACGAGGCGCTCCGGTCCGCCTCCGACTACCAGGACATCTTCGGCAAGGAGAACTACTTCCTGGAGCTGATGGACCACGGCCTGGACATCGAGAAGCGGGTCCGCGACGGGCTGATCGAGATCAGCAGGAAGCTGAACATCCCGCCGGTGGTCACCAACGACTCGCACTACACCACCGAGGGCGACGCCGGCGCGCACGACCTGCTGCTCTGCGTCCAGACCGGCAAGAACCTCTCCGACCCGGACCGCTTCCGCTTCGACGGCACCGGCTACTACATCAAGTCGGCCGCCGAGATGTACGCCCTGGACTCCTCCGACGCCTGGCAGCAGGGCTGCCGCAACAGCCAGCTGCTGGTCGCCCAGCGGGTGGACACCAGCGGCATGTTCGAGTTCAAGAACCTGATGCCGCGCTTCCCCATCCCGGAGGGCTTCGAGTCCGAGGCGGACTTCTTCCGGGCCCAGGTGTGGAAGGGCATGGACTGGCGCTTCCCGAACGGGTACGACGAGGAGCACAAGAAGCTCGCCGAGTACGAGATGGACACCATCGTCCAGATGGGGTTCCCGGCGTACTTCCTCGTCGTCGCCGACTTCATCATGTGGGCCAAGAGCCAGGGCATCGCGGTCGGCCCCGGCCGTGGTTCGGCGGCCGGCTCGCTGGTCGCGTACGCGATGGGCATCACCGACCTCGACCCGATCCCGCACGGCCTGATCTTCGAGCGCTTCCTCAACCCCGAGCGCATCTCGATGCCCGATGTCGACATCGACTTCGACGAGCGCCGGCGCGGTGACGTGATCCGGTACGTGACCGACAAGTGGGGCGCCGACAAGGTCGCCATGATCGTCACGTACGGCACCATCAAGGCGAAGGCCGCCATCAAGGACTCCTCCCGGGTCCTGGGCTACCCGTACGCGATGGGCGACCGGATCACCAAGGCGATGCCGCCGGACGTGATGGGCAAGGGCATCCCGCTCTCGGGCATCACCGACTCCGCGCACCCCCGCTACGGCGAGGCGGGCGAGATCCGCGGCCTGTACGAGAACGACCCGGACGTGCGCAAGGTGATCGACACCGCGCGCGGCATCGAGGGCCTGATCCGCCAGCCCGGCGTGCACGCGGCCGGCGTGATCATGTCCGCCGAGCCGCTGACCGACCACATCCCGGTCTGGACCCGGCACACCGACGGCGTCACCATCACCCAGTTCGACTACCCCACCTGTGAGGGCCTCGGCCTTCTCAAGATGGACTTCCTGGGCCTGCGCAACCTCACGATCATGGACGACGCCGTCAAGGCGATCGAGAAGAACAAGGGCATCAAGATCGAGCTCCTCGATCTGCCCCTGGACGACAAGCCCACCTACGAACTCCTCGCCCGCGGCGACACGCTCGGCGTCTTCCAGCTCGACGGCGGCCCGATGCGCTCGCTGCTGCGCCTGATGAAGCCCGACAACTTCGAGGACATCTCCGCCGTCCTGGCGCTCTACCGGCCGGGCCCGATGGGCGTCAACTCGCACACCAACTACGCGCTGCGCAAGAACGGCCAGCAGGAGATCACCCCGATCCACCCGGAGCTGGAGAAGCCCCTGGAGGAGATCCTCAAGCCGACCTACGGCCTGATCGTCTACCAGGAGCAGGTCCAGAAGGCCGCGCAGATCCTGGCCGGCTACTCGCTCGGCCAGGCCGACCTGCTGCGCCGCGCCATGGGCAAGAAGAAGAAGGAGATCCTGGAGGCGGAGTTCGTCCCCTTCCGGAAGGGCTGCCGCGAGCACGGCTACTCCGACGCCGCCATCCAGGCGGTCTGGGACGTCCTGGTCCCCTTCTCCGGCTACGCCTTCAACAAGGCGCACACCGCCGGGTACGGGCTGGTCTCGTACTGGACGGCCTACCTCAAGGCCAACTACCCGGCCGAGTACATGTCCGGCCTGCTCACCTCGGTCAAGGACGACAAGGACAAGTCCGCCGTCTACCTCAACGAGTGCCGCAAGATGGGTATCCAGGTGCTCCCGCCGGACGTGAACGAGTCGGACTCCGACTTCACCCCGCACGGCAACGACCTGGTGCGCTTCGGCCTCACCGCGATCCGCAACGTCGGCGGGCCGGTCGTGGACTCGATGATCCGCACCCGCAGGGCCAAGGGGAAGTACACCTCCTTCCCCGACTTCCTGGACAAGGTCGAGTCGGTGGTCTGCAACAAGCGGACCGTGGAATCCCTCATCAAGGCGGGCGCGTTCGACTCGCTCGGGCACACCCGCAAGGGCCTGACCGCGCAGTTCGAGCCGATGATCGACAACGTGGTCGGCGTCAAGCGCAAGGAGGCCGAGGGCCAGTTCGACCTCTTCGGCGGCGACACCGTCTCCGACGAGCCGAGCTTCGGCCTGGACGTCGTCTTCGCCGAGGACGAGTGGGAGAAGTCCTTCCTGCTCACCCAGGAGCGGGAGATGCTCGGCCTCTACGTCTCCTCGCATCCGCTGCACGGCATCGAGCACGTCCTCGCCGACAAGGCCGACTGCGCCATCGCCGACCTCGCCGAGCGCCCGGACGGCTCGATCCTGCAGATCGGCGGCATCATCTCCGGCCTCCAGCGGAAGATGACCAAGCAGGGCAACGCCTGGGCCATCGCCACCGTCGAGGACCTGGCCGGCTCCATCGACTGCATGTTCTTCCCCGCCAGCTACCAGCTGGTCTCCTCCCAACTCGTCGAGGACGCCGTGGTGTTCGTCCGCGGCAAGCTCGACAAGCGGGAGGACGTGCCCCGGCTGATGGGCATGGAGCTGTCCGTGCCGGACCTCTCCAACTCGCACGCGGACGCGCCGATCGTCATCAACATCCCGACCGGGAAGATCACCCCGCCGCTGGTCGCCCGCCTCGGCGAGGTGCTCACCCACCACCGCGGCAACACCGAGGTCAGGCTCCGGCTGGAGGGCGCCCGCCGGACCACCGTGCTGCGCCTGGACCGCCACCGGGTCAAGTCCGACCCGGCGCTGTTCGGCGACCTCAAGCAGCTGCTCGGCCCGAGCTGCCTGGCCGGCTGACCCGGGCGCCCTCGCGCGGGGCCCACGTCGGGCGCCGCGCGAGGGAGCGGGCTCAGCTCCAGCGGTAGCGCAGCCGCAGGTGGTCGATCACCAGGTTGAAGCGGGCCCGGTCCAGCGCGCAGGCCTCGCGGCGCATCCCGTCCGGGTGCACGCGCAGCACCCGCTCGGTGGAGACCCAGGAGTCGCGCCCGGTGCGGTCCCACGGGCCCGAGCCCAGCGGCACCCAGTCGCGGTCGCCGTCGTGGTGGCCCTTGCTGGAGAGCATCACCGCCAGCAGCGTGCCGCCCGGCTCGCGGGCGACCACCAGCACCGGCCGGTCCTTGCCGCGCCCGTCGTTCTCCTCGTACGGCACCCACGTCCAGACGATCTCGCCCGGATCGGGATCGCCGTCGTGGTCGGGCGCGTACTCGGTGCGGACCGCCCCGATCCGGTGCGGTTCGACCTCCGCGGTGGCGCCGGGGCCGAGGCGGCCCGGGGTGTTCTGGCTCTGATCGGTCAGCTCGCTCATGGGCGCAGGCTAGAGGGCGGGCTGAGGGTGGATCAAGGTCTGCGGGAGTACCGCGTGCAGGGCCGAGGTGAGCGCCGAGACCGCCGGGTGGACGGCGGAGCCCGCCCGGAAGGCCGTCCGGGTACGACGCGACATCGTCAGCCGGGTGAGGTCGACCCCGGGCGGCGGGTCACCGGCGCCGAGCTGGGGCACCAGCGCCACCCCCTGCCCGGCCGCGACCAGCGCCAGCACCGTCGCGAAGTCGTCCACCTGGTGGCGGATCCGCGGCGCGAAGCCGGCCGCCTGGCAGGCCCGGACGGCCATCGCGTGGCAGAGGGTGCTGGGTGTGGCGACGATCCACGGCGCCGCCCGCCAGTGCCGCAGGACCTCATCGTCGGGCCCGGTGGGCGCCGTGCGCGCGCCAGGCCCCGCCGCCAGGTACATCGCCTCGGTGAACAGCGGCTCGGTCTGCACCCCGGGCTCCTGCGGGGCGGGCGCGAAGTCGTGGTCGTGGACGAGCGCGACGTCCAGTTCGCCCGCCCGCAGCGCGTCCGCCACGCTCACCGAGTCCATCTCGGCGACCATCGGTTCCAGCCTCGGGTGCTCACGGGCCAGGGCGGCCAGCGCGGCCGGGACGATCGCCCGCGCGGCGGAGGGGAAGGTGCCGATCCGCAGCGGGCCGGCCAGGCCCTGGCGGGCGTCCACGAGCTCGGCGGAGGCCAGCTCCAGGCGCTCCAGCACCGCCTCCGTGTGCCGGACCAGGTTCAGCCCCGCGGGCGTCAGCGCGACCCGCCGGCCGGTGCGCTCCAGCAGCGGCACCCCCGCCTCCCGCTCCAGCACCGACAGCTGCTGGGAGACGGCGGACGGGCTGAACGCCAGGGCCTCGGCCACGGCGGCGATGGTGCCCCGGTGGGCGAGTTCCCTCAGCAGACGGAGGCGGCGAACATCGAGCATCGGACCAGCTTACGGTTCACGTCACAAATGCGAACTGGACCCGCACAGCGAGCATGCGCCAGGCTCGACGGCATGGACCAGTGCACCGCCCTGAACGGCATCTTCGTGCCCCTCGTCACCCCCTTCGACGCCGACGGCGCGCTCGCCGCGCAGGCCCTGGAGGCCCTCGCCCACGGGTTGCTGGACGACGGCGCCGCCGGGCTGGTCGCGCTCGGCACCACCGCCGAGACGGCCACCCTCGACGAGGACGAGCGCCGGGCCGTCGTGCGGATCTGCGCCCGGGTCTGCCGCGAGCGGGGTGCCACCCTGATCGTCGGCGCCGGCGGCAGCGACACCCGCCGCAGCGCCGAGGCCCTGCGCGCGCTCGGCCGGGACGTCCCCGAGGCGGCCGCCGCGCTGGTGACCGTGCCGTCCTTCAGCAGGGCGGGGGAGGCCGGGACGCTCGCGCACTTCCGGCACCTGGCGGCCGTCAGCCCCGTCCCACTGATCGTGTACCACATCCCGTACCGCACCGGGCAGCCGCTGAGCGCGGCCGCGCTGCTCGAACTCGCCGCGGTGCCGGGCGTGGCCGGGATCAAGCACGCGGTGGGCGGCATCGACGCGGACACCGTCGAACTGCTCGGCTCGGCGCCGGCCGGCTTCGCGGTGCTGGCGGGGGACGACGTCTTCCTGCCCCCGCTGCTGGCGCTCGGCGCCCACGGCGGCATCCTGGCCGCCTCCCACCTGGCCACCGCCCGCTTCGTCGAGCTGGCCGAGGCCTGGCGCACCGGGGACGTGCCCAGGGCGAGGGCCCTGGGCCACGCCCTCGCGGCGCTGGCCGGCGCGGCCTTCGCCGCCCCCAACCCGACCGTGGTCAAGGGCGTCCTGCACGCCCAGGGCCGCATCCCCACCCCCGCCGTCCGGCTGCCGCTGCTGCCCGCCGCGCCCGCGTTGGTCGAGGCCGCGCTGGCCCGGCTCACGGCCGTACGGGCGCCGGAGCCCATGGCCACCGCGGCGGCGGGGTGAGCGCGGCCGCCGTGGGCCGCGCGCCGGACAGCCGCCGCCCACAGCGTGGAACGCCCGGCGGCCCCGGCCCGGGGACAGGGCATGATGGGCAGAGTGCGGCTGTGATCAGCAGGAACACCAGAGGAGGAGTACTCGGATGAGGATCGGCATTGTTGGGGCCACCGGCCAGGTCGGCGGCGTGGTGCGGAGCATTCTGGCGGAGCGCGGGTTCCCGGTGGAGCAGCTGCGGCTGTTCGCCTCGGCCCGCTCGGCCGGCCGGACGCTGCCCTGGCAGGACACCGAGATCACCATCGAGGACGCGGCCACGGCCGACTACACCGGCCTGGACATCGTGATCTTCTCGGCCGGCGGCTCGACCTCCAAGGAGCTCGCCCCCAAGGTGGCCGCGGCCGGCGCCGTCGTGATCGACAACTCCTCGGCCTGGCGCCGCGACCCCGAGGTCCCGCTGGTGGTCTCCGAGGTCAACCCGGAGGCGATCGCGGACCGCCCCAAGGGCATCATCGCCAACCCCAACTGCACCACCATGGCCGCCATGCCGGTGCTGCGCCCGCTGCACGAGGAGGCGGGGCTGACCGCGCTGGTCGCCACCACCTACCAGGCCGTCTCCGGCTCGGGCCTCGCCGGCGTCGCCGAGCTGCACTCGCAGGCCCTCAAGGTGGTGGAGAGCGCCGACCGGCTCACCCACGACGGCGAGGCCGTCGAGTTCCCCGAGCCCGCCGTGTACAAGCGTCCGATCGCCTTCAACGTGGTGCCGCTGGCCGGCAACCTGGTCGACGACGGCAGCTTCGAGACCGACGAGGAGCAGAAGCTCCGCCACGAGTCCCGCAAGATCCTCGGCATCCCGGAGCTGAAGGTCTCCGGCACCTGCGTGCGCGTGCCGGTCTTCTCCGGCCACTCGCTCCAGGTCAACGCCCGCTTCACCGGCCCGATCAGCGTCGAGCGCGCGTACGAGCTGCTGAAGGACGCCCCCGGCGTCGAGCTCTCCGAGATCCCCACCCCGCTCCAGGCCGCCGGCAAGGACGCCTCGTACGTCGGCCGGATCCGGGTGGACGAGACCGTCGAGCACGGGCTGTCGCTGTTCCTCTCCAACGACAACCTGCGCAAGGGCGCGGCCCTGAACGCCGTGCAGATCGCCGAGCTGGTCGCGGCCGAGCTCGGCTGAGCGTCCTGCCCGCCACGCGTACGTCCAGGCCCCGCCCACCAGGGCGGGGCCTCGGTGCACTCCGGGCGGAACCATCGCTCGCCGACCGCCCGAGGTTCACCGCCCGGAGCGGGGGTAAAGGAGCCCCAACGATCGGGCGGGCCGGGCGCGGCCGGTTGCGGCGATCGGCGTGGTTCGGACCACCGGACCCCGGCCGGTCGGGCAGACTGCTCCCTACGCCGAGCGCCGGGCCACCGCGCCCGGGCCGCTGGGCTGACCGCGCCCACCAGGCGCCGCCGGCCGGTGGCGCCGTACCCGGGGCCGACCGGAAAGAGGTGCGGAAGTGGACCGCTGTGTCGTTCTGGTGGACGCCGGATACCTGCTGGGGGCAGCCGCCAGTCTGCTCGCCGGAGACCCCTCCCGCTCCCGGGTGACGGTCGACCACACCGCGCTGATCGCCGCCCTGCGCGAACGCGCCGAGGACGAGACCGGCCTGCCCCTGCTGCGCATCTACTGGTTCGACGCCGCCCCCGACCGCCGCCCGATGCCCGAGCACCGCCGCCTGCGGGTGCTGCCCAGAGTCACCGTACGGCTCGGCGCGCTCACCCGGGCCGAGGGCCGCTGGGTGCAGAAGGGCGTGGACGCCGCCATGCACGCCGAACTCTCCGAGCTCGCCCGCAACCGGGCCTGCGCCGACGTGGTGCTCGTCACCGGGGACGGCGACCTGCTGCCCGGCATGATGTCCGCCAAGGAGCACGGCGTGGTCGTCCACCTGTGGGCGCTCCAGGCGGCCGACGGCGACTTCAACCAGTCCGAGGACCTGGTCGGCGAGGCCGACGAGCGGCGGGTGCTGGACCGCGAGTGGATCGAGCGCTGGGTCGGCCCGCGCGAGGCGCCGACGGCCTTCTCCACGCCCGGGCCACGCCCGGAGATCGCCAAGATCCTCTCCGCCCCGCCCGCCGCCGTCCGGCCCGCCGCCGCAGCCGCGCCCCCGCCGCCCCGGCCGCAGCCGGCCGCCGCCGCGCTCAAGGTCGTGCCGACGCCCAAGGACCTCGCCGGCCGTGCCCCGCTCACCGTCACCACCCCCGCCACCGTCAACGGCGGCCCGGTCCTGCGCTGGTCCTCCGACCGCGGCTGGGTCGACCGTCCCGCCGCCGAGACCCCCACCGCCGGGGACGGCCTGCCAACCCTCGCCCAGCTCACCACCGCCGAGCAGCGCTGGGCCGACCGCGAGGAGGACATCACCACCATCGGCGGGGACGCCCACGAGGTCGGGCAGGTCTTCGCCCGCCGCTGGATGGACCGTCTCGGCGAGGTCGAACGCCTCACCGCCCTGTGGGCCGACTACCCACGCATCCCGCACCGCGTCGACGGGGAACTGCTGCGCTACGCGGCCCGCTTCGGCCTGCTGGCGCACAAGGACGACCAGATCGACGAGCACGACCGGTACGCGATCCGGGCCGGCTTCTGGAAGGAGCTCGCCGTCCGCGTCCCCGGCGGCGACCTCGTCGTCGTCGACGACTGACGAGCGCATTTCGGGCGATCAGGCCCCCTTGTCCGGTTCTGCGCGCCCAGCGCGTAGAGTCTTCGCTCGTGAGCGAGACCGACCGGCGGGCACCACAGGCGGGGCAGTGCTGCACCGTGCGCGACCTGGTCAAGACGTACCGGGCCGGCCGCGGCGGCGCCGCCACCGAGATCCGCGCCAACGACGGCATCAGCCTGGACATCCGCCGGGGCGAGGTGTTCGGCCTGCTCGGCCCCAACGGTGCCGGCAAGTCCACCCTGGTCCGCCAGCTCACCGGCCTGCTGCGCCCGGACAGCGGCGGCATCGAGATCCTCGGCCACGACGTGGTCCGCCACCCCGAGCGGGCCGCCCGGCTGCTCGGCTACCTCGGTCAGGAGTCCACCGCGCTCGACGAGCTGACGGTCGCCCTCGCCGCCGAGACCACCGGGCGGCTGCGCGGCCTGAGCCGGGCCGCCGCCAGGTCCGCGGCCGCCGACGTGATCACCGAGCTCGGCCTGGAGCCGATCGCCGCCCGCCCGCTCGCCAAGCTCTCCGGCGGCCAGCGCCGGCTGGCCTGCTTCGCCGCCACCCTGGTGGGCGAGCGCCCGCTGCTGGTGCTGGACGAGCCGACCACCGGCCTGGACCCGGTCGCCCGCCGCGCCGTCTGGTCCGCGCTGGACCGCCGCCGCGTCGAGCGGGGCACGACCGTCCTGCTGGTCACCCACAATGTCATCGAGGCGGAGACCGTGCTCGACCGGGTCGCGGTGGTGGACGAGGGGCGGATCATCGCCTGCGACACCCCCGGCGGCCTGAAGGCGCTGGTCGACGGGGACGTCCGGCTCGACCTGGTCTGGCGCGGCGAGGCGCCGCTGGACCTGCCCGCCGTCGCCCTGCTCGCCGAGCGCGCCGAGCGCGCCGGCCGCCGCTGGACCCTGCGGACCAGCCCCGAGCAGGCCCGCGAGCTGATCGCCGCCGTCACCACCGGCCCCGCCCTGGCGGCCCTGGACGACTTCACCCTGGCCACCCCCAGCCTTGAGGACGCCTACCTCAAGCTGGGCGGCCGCCACGAAGGGCTGGCGAAGTGACCCTGCTCTCCGTCCCCCCGCAGACCGCGCCGCCGGCCGCCGCCCCCGCGCCGCTGGCACCCGCCGCCAGGCTGCTGCCGGCGCTCGCCGCCGTCTACCGGGCGCAGCTCGCCCGGGCCAGGGTGGCGCGGATCCCGCTGCTGTTCGTGGCGACCTTCCAGTCGCTCGGCATCCTGGTGATGATGCGCGGGGTCGTCGACCCCGGTGACAACGCCTCGGCGCACTACGTGGTCGCGGGCTCCAGCGTGCTGGTGGTGGCGTTCGTCGCGCTGAACCTGCTGGCACAGTACTTCGGGCGGCTGCGGGCCACCGGCGGGCTGGACCACTACGCGACGCTGCCCGTCCCGGCGGCCTCCGTGGTGCTCGGGGCCGCCGCCGCGTTCGCCTCCTTCACGCTGCCGGGCGCGCTGGTCACCGCCCTCGCCGGGGCCTGGATGTTCGCCCTCCCGCTGGCGCACCTGTGGGTGCTGCTCGCCGTCGTCCCGCTGGCCGGAGCCGCACTGGCCGGGCTCGGCGCGGCCTGCGGCCTGCTGGCGCCCCGCCAGGAGATCGCGACGATGCTCGGCCAGCTCGGGATGTCGGCGGCGCTGCTGCTGGGTGTGCTGCCGGTCAGCCACCTGCCGCAGCCGGTGCGGTGGCTGCGCGACCTGCTGCCGTCCACGTACGGGGTCGAGGCCTTCGCCCGGACCTTCACGGCGAGCCCGGACTGGGCGGCCGTGCTGGGTGACCTCGGGGTGTGCGCGGGGGTCGGGCTGGCCTCGCTGGCCATGGCGACCTGGGCGTATCGCCGGGCGACGACCCGGTAGCCGCGCCGCCCGCAGGGGTGCGGCGGACGGGTGCGGATGGCGGGCGGTAGCCCCTCGACCGGGCCGGTCGTGAAACGATGGGCCGGTGACCGTACCGAACACACCTCCGGATCCGGGACAGATCCCTGCGGCCGAGCCCGTCGCGGCCGCCGGGCACGCTCCCGCTCCTGGCGACGCCGACCCTGCTCCGTACCCGTACGGTCCGCCGTCGGCCCTGGATCCAGCGGCCTTCGATCCAGCGGCGCTCGCACCGGCGGCCAAGGGCCGGCGCCCGCTGCTGCCCGAGGCGCGGATCGGGGTGCTGGTGGTGCTGGTGTGTCTGCTGCTCGGCTTGGTGATGGCCGCGCTCTGGGCCTGGCTGGCGCCGCAGGTGCCGCTGGTGGTCAAGGGCAACAAGATCCTCTACGCCGACCCCGAGGGTGAGCAGCGGGCCGGGGCCGACAGCGTCTTCGCGCTGCTGGGCCTCGGCGCGGGCGTGCTGACCGCACTGGCGGCGTTCCTGTTCACGCGCCGACGCGGCGGCGGTATCGCGGTCGCGGTCGGGCTCGCGGTCGGCGGGCTGGCCGGCTCGCTGGCCGCCTGGCGCGTGGGTATGCACTTCGGCCCGACCGCGGACGTCGTCGGGCACGCCAAGCGGCTCGGCGACGGCGGGGCGTTCTCCGACGCCCTGGAGCTCGGCGCCAAGGGCGCCCTGCTGGTGTGGCCGATGGCCGCGATGGTGGTGCTGCTGGCGCTGTCGGCCGCCTTCGGCAAGCGCGAGCAGGACCCGCCGCCGTACTGGGCCGGCCCCTGGCCGGCCCCGGCGGCCACCGGCACGCCCCCGGCCCCCGCCCTGGCCGACACCCCGCCCCAGCCGGCCGACCACCGGCCCGACACCCCCGGCCGGGGCCCGTCCGGCGACCACCTCTCGGCCTGAGCTCTCGTCTGAGCTCTCCGCCTGAGCGGGCGGCGCGCCCGCGGCCCGCTGCGCCGAGCGCCGGGCCGCGCCGGCGCTAGCGGGAGACGGGCGCCGGGAGGGCGCGGGTGAGCGCGACCAGGTCGGCGGGCGAGAGCTCGACCTCCAGGCCGCGGCGGCCCGCGGAGACGTAGACCGTGGGGTGCGCGAGAGCGCTGTCGTCCAGGACGGTGCGCAGCGGGCGGCGCTGGCCCAGCGGCGAGATGCCGCCGACCACGTAGCCGCTGCTGCGCTCAGCTGCCGCCGGGTCGGCCATCACCGCGCGCTTGCCGCCGACCGCGGCGGCCAGCGCCTTGAGGTCCAGCCGGCCGGAGACCGGCACCACGGCGACCGTGAGGGCGCCGTCCACCTCGGCGACCAGCGTCTTGAACACCCGCGCCGCCGGGATGCCCAGCGCCTGGGCCGCCTCGCCGCCGTACGAGGCCGCCGCCGGGTCGTGCGGGTAGGCATGGACGGTGAAGGCGATCCCGGCCTTCTCCAGGGCCACCGTCGCGGGTGTGCCCTGGCCGCCCTTCTTCGTGCTCCTGGCCATCCGGTGTGCCTCCAAGCGGCTGCGATACGGCTGCGGTGCGGTTGTGCTGTTGGCTGTTGGCTGTGCTGGGGTCCCGGGCCGGGGTCAGTTGGGGCTGAACGCCTGCCGGGTCAGCTCCACGGCGGGCAGCGAGGGCAGCCAGGAGAGCACCGCCGTCTCGCGGCGCAGCAGCTCCAGCTCGGCGGTCAGCCGCTGGGCGGTGTCCGGGCAGGCGAGCAGCCGCTGCTTGACCGGGGTGTCCAGGACGGCCGCGGCCGCGACCAGGTACGAGAGCACCTGCGGGTCGGCGGGCAGCTCCTGCTCGCCGGCGAGGCTGGCCTCCTGCGCACCGGCCAGCCGCTTCTGGTAGGCCCGGAAGGCCCGTTCGACGCCCGCCGCCAGCACGCCCGCGCCCTCGCCGGGCTCCTCCTCGATCGGCTCGATCTCGCCGGTCAGGTACGGACCGCCGGTGTCCACGGACCGCAGCCAGAACCGGGTGGTGCCGGTGACCAGCAGCTCGTACCGGCCGTCCGGCTGCTCCTGCACCGAGGCGATGTCGGCCACGCAGCCGATGTGGTGCAGGGCCTCCAGCGGGTCGCCGGTGACGGTGCCGAGGCCGTCCAGCGGCCCGGCGGGCCCCTCGTGCTCCCGGACGGGGGCGACCTCCCGGCCGTCCTTGATCGCGAGCACCCCGAACCGGCGCGGCCGGTCCTCCGGCTGGGCCAGCAGATCGGCGACGAGCTTGCGGTACCGCTCCTCGAAGACGTTCAGGGGCAGCACGAGGCCCGGGTAGAGGACCGTGTTGAGCGGGAAGAGCGGCAGCCGTTCTGTCACGGCGCACAGCGTAGTTGCCAGGAGGGCACCGGCGCGCCCGGGTTCCCGGCGATCCTCGCCCCGGCGCCCTGTCGTCGCCGGGTGCGGGGGGCCCGGCCCGCTCAGCCGCGTTGCAGCAGCCGCGTCGCGCCCGCGACCACCGTGGTGGCCAGCACCCACCCCACGATCACCAGCGCGGCGGTCACCCACTGCCCGGCGCCGGCCGGGTTCCAGCCGCCCTGGCCGAGGTCGACCACCGGCAGCAGGTGGCCCAGGGTGTACAGCCAGGGACTCCAGTGCGGCCGCTCGTCGGCCTTCAGCGGCTGCGGCGGATGCTGGGCGAAGAAGACGGTGCCCACGATCCAGGCGAGCAGCAGCCAGAGCGCCGCCCGCCCGGGCCGGTAGCCGTACCCGACGGTGACGTCCTGGATCCGTCCCCAGAGCCGGCTGGGCAGCGGCAGGGTGCGGTGGCGCCGGCGCTGCTTGGCGTACAGCACCTCGCGCGCGTCGTCGTCGGCGCCGTCCCTGCGCAGCGCGCTGGCCAGCTGCTCGTACGACTCGGGCTGGAACTCGACCGAGGCGCTCTCCAGCCACTCGATCCGCTGCCGCACGGTGAACGGCCCGATCGGGCGCAGGCACTCGTACGTGAAGCCGGTGAGCCCCAGGTGCTTGCCGCCGGGCCAGGCGGTCGGGGTGTCCACCAGGTTGCCGATCCTGGCACGGGAGAGCGAGACCATGCCGGTGGGCTGCTTGTGGCAGGCGAAGCGCAGCTCGGGGGTGTGGATGCGGCGCAGCGACAGGTCGTCGCCGGGGCCGAGGTGGAACTCGCCGGAGATCAGGCAGGCCGCCTCGAAGCGCGCGTCGGAGAGCCGGACCCGGCCGTAGGCGCGGAAGGGCGTGGTCGGCGCGCCGGGTGCCGGGTTCTCGCCGTAGCCGGAGCCGTAGTACGTCCGGGAGCCGTACCAGCCGCCGTCCGGCGAGCTGGTGAGGTACAGCGTGTGGCCGACGGTCAGGCGCACCGCGTTGAGGCAGGTGCTGGTCTGTGGGCCGCGGCGCAGCTGGGCGCCGCGCAGCGAGAGCCGGCCGCCGACCCGGGCGGTGCGCAGGCTCAGCTCGCCCAGCGACTCCAGCCGGTCGGCCTCGAAGTCCTGGTTGACGTTCATGCCGTCGGCCGACAGCGAACGGCCGAACCGGTCGCTGCCGACGACGGCCTGGTTGAGCAGCAGGTCCGTGCCGATCCTGGCGTCGGTGAGCCGGATGCCGTCGGGGATGTGGCAGCGGGCGAGGTGCAGGTCGCCGTCGGTGGCCAGCCGGGAGGCCTCGATCCGGGGGATCAGGCAGGTGACGAAGCGCAGGGTGCCGGCCTGCGCCTCGGACATCAGCAGCTTGTTCTCGAACCGGCAGTCGTGCAGTTCCAGGTAGTGCGAGATGGTGCCGCCGGCCAGGACCAGCGGCCCGGATATCAGCGCGCCGGTCAGCTTCAGCGCGGCGACCCGCCCGGGCACCGCCGACGGACCGTCCAGCAGCAGCAGGGCGAGCGCCTCGGCGCGGATCGTCCGCTCGGGGCCCCAGACGGTGCCGGTGAACGGGTCGTCCTGCTCGGCGTCGCCGGTCGCCAGGTCGTACACGCGGCCGTGGCGGAACGCCTCCCACAGGCCCTGCTCGGCCGGCGACCAGTCCTCCGGTGCCCGCTCCACCACGTATCCCCCCAAGATCGCCGGTCGTCTCGCCCTTCGTATCACGGACTGAAATGCGCGGCCGTCGATTCCGGCCACTCCCTACACTGGGTGGCGTGATCTCTCGAATCGACCTGCGCGGCTCGCTCGGCGACCCGCGTGACCTGCTGCCCCGTGCCGAGTTCGACGTCGAGGCCGCCCTGGAGAAGGTGCGGCCGATCTGCGAGGACGTACGCCATCGCGGGGTCGCGGCGCTGATCGAGATCACGGAGCGCTTCGACGGCGTGCGGCTGGCCTCCACCCGGGTGCCCGAGGCGCGGATCACCGCCGCCCTGGAGACTCTGGACCCGAAGGTCCGCGCCGCGCTGGAGGAGTCCATCCGCCGCGCCCGGATCGTGCACCGCGAGCAGCGCCGCACCGACCACACCACCCAGGTGGTGCCCGGCGGCGCCGTCTCCGAGCGCTGGGTGCCGGTGGACCGGGTCGGCCTGTACGTGCCGGGCGGCCTCGCCGTCTACCCGTCCTCCGTGGTGATGAACGTCGTCCCCGCGCAGGAGGCCGGCGTCGCGGGCATCGCCGTCACCTCTCCGCCGCAGAAGGACCTCGACGGCTCCGTCCACCCGACCATCCTGGCGGCCTGCGCGCTGCTCGGCGTCACCGAGGTGTACGCGGCCGGCGGCGCCCAGGCGATCGCGATGTTCGCGTACGGCACCGAGGAGTGCGCCCCCGTCAACCTGGTCACCGGCCCCGGCAACATCTACGTCGCCGCCGCCAAGCGCCTGCTCAAGGGCCGGATCGGGATCGACGCCGAGGCCGGGCCGACCGAGATCGCCGTCCTCGCGGACGACTCCGCCTCCCCCCGGGACGTCGCCGCCGACCTGATCAGCCAGGCCGAGCACGACCCGATGGCCGCCTCCGTCCTGGTCACCGACTCGCCCGCGCTGGCCGACGCCGTCGAGGCCGAGCTGGAGCAGCAGGTCGCCGCGACCAAGCACCGCGAGCGCGTCACCGAGGCGCTGAGCGGCCGGCAGTCCGGCATCGTCCTGGTCGACGACATCGAGCAGGGCCTGGCCGTGGTCAACGCCTACGCCGCCGAGCACCTGGAGATCCAGACCCGCGACGCCCGCGAGGTCGCCGCCAGGGTCCGCAACGCGGGCGCGATCTTCATCGGCCCGTACGCGCCGGTCTCGCTCGGCGACTACGCGGCGGGCTCCAACCACGTGCTGCCCACCGGCGGCTGCGCCTGCCACTCCTCCGGCCTGTCCGTGCAGTCCTTCCTGCGCGGCATCCACGTGGTCGACTACTCCCGCGAGGCCCTCGCCGAGGTGGCGGCGCACGTCGTCAACCTCGCCGACGCCGAGGACCTCCCCGGCCACGGTGACGCCATCCGCGCCCGCTTCGACTGGACGGTACCGAACCCTTGAACCTCGACGACCTGCCCGTCCGGGACGAGCTGCGCGGCCAGTCCCCGTACGGAGCACCGCAGTTGGACGTCCCCGTCCTGCTCAACACCAACGAGAACCCGTACCCGCTGCCCGAGCCGCTGGTGGCCCGGATCGCCGAGCGGGTGGCCGAGGCCGCCCGCGGCCTCAACCGCTACCCCGACCGGGACGCGATCGAGCTGCGCGAGGGCCTGGCCGCGTACCTGACCCGCACCGCCGGGCACCGCGTGGAGCGCGCGAACGTGTGGGCCGCGAACGGCTCCAACGAGGTGCTCCAGCAGCTGCTGCAGACCTTCGGCGGCCCCGGCCGCAGCGCGCTCGGCTTCGAGCCCTCCTACTCGATGCACGCCCTGATCTCGCGTGGCACCGGCACCCGGTGGATCTCCGGGCCGCGCCACGAGGACTTCACCATCGACGTGGACGCGGCACGCGCGGCCATCGCCGAGCACCGCCCCGACGTGGTGTTCATCTGCTCCCCGAACAACCCGACCGGCACCGCCGTCGCCGCCGACACCGTCCTCGCGCTGCACGACGCCGCGCAGGCGGTCAAGCCGACCATGGTGATCGTCGACGAGGCGTACGTGGAGTTCTCCCACCGCGCCTCGCTGCTGCCGCTGCTCCAGGGCCGCCCGCACCTGATCGTCACCCGCACGATGTCCAAGGCCTTCGGCGCCGCCGGGCTGCGCCTGGGGTACCTGGCCGCCGACCCGGCCGTGGTGGACGCGGTGCAGCTGGTCCGCCTGCCGTACCACCTGTCGGCCGTCACCCAGGCCACCGCCCTGGCCTGCCTGGAGCACACCGACACCCTGCTCGGCTATGTCGAGCGGCTCAAGTCCGAGCGGGACCGGCTGGTGGACGCGCTGCGCGGCCTCGGCCTGGAGGTCACCGACTCGGACTCCAACTTCGTCCAGTTCGGCCGCTTCGCCGACACCCACGCCGTCTGGCAGGCGATCCTCGACCGGGGCGTCCTGGTCCGCGACAACGGCGTCCCCGGATGGCTGCGCGTCACCGCCGGCACGCCCGCCGAGAACGACGCCTTCCTCGACGCCGTCCGCACCGCCCTCAAGGAGCTGTAACCCGTATGTCCCGCATCGGCCGCGTTGAGCGCACCACCAAGGAGACCTCGGTCCTCGTCGAGATCGACCTCGACGGCACCGGCAGGACCGACATCTCCACGGGCGTCGGGTTCTACGACCACATGCTCGACCAGCTGGGCCGCCACGGACTCTTCGACCTCACCGTCAAGACCGAGGGCGACCTGCACATCGACACCCACCACACCATCGAGGACACCGCCCTCGCCCTCGGCGCCGCCTTCCGCCAGGCGCTCGGCGACAAGGTCGGCATCTACCGCTTCGGCAACTGCACCGTCCCGCTGGACGAGTCACTCGCCCAGGTCACCGTCGACCTCTCCGGCCGCCCGTACCTGGTGCACAGCGAGCCCGAGGGCATGGCGCCGATGATCGGCAGCTACGACACCACGATGACCCGGCACATACTGGAGTCCTTCGTCGCCCAGGCCGCCGTCGCGCTGCACGTGCACGTACCGTACGGTCGCAACGCGCACCACATCGTCGAGTGCCAGTTCAAGGCTCTCGCGCGTGCTCTGCGCTACGCCTCCGAGCGCGACCCGCGCGCGGCGGGCATTCTCCCCTCGACCAAGGGTGCGCTGTGAGCAAGGCCGCAACACTGCTGATCATCGCCGGACTGTTCCTGTCCGGCGGCGTCTACTCGTTCTGGAAGCAGAAGCAGTCCAAGAGCGTGATCGCGGTCCTCGCGATCGGCGCGGTGATGTGCCTCGTTTCCGGCGTCATGCGCCTCTAGAGACTGGAAGACCAACCCTCATGGGCAAGAACGTCGTAGTCCTCGACTACGGGTCGGGCAACCTCCGCTCCGCGCAGCGGGCGGTGGAGCGCACCGGCGCCGACGTGACGGTGACCTCCGACTTCAGGACCGCCCTCGACGCGGACGGCCTGCTCGTCCCCGGCGTCGGCGCCTTCGAGGCCTGCATGCGCGGATTGAAGGGCGTGCGCGGCGACACCATCATCGGCCGCCGACTGGCCGGCGGGCGCCCGGTGCTGGGCATCTGCGTCGGCATGCAGATCCTCTTCGAGCGCGGCGTCGAGCACGGCGTCGAGACCGCCGGCTGCGACGAGTGGCCCGGCACGGTCGAGCCGCTGGACGCGCCGATCATCCCGCACATGGGCTGGAACACCGTCCAGGCGCCCGGGAACAGCCGCCTCTTCGCCGGCCTGGACGCCGACACCCGCTTCTACTTCGTGCACTCCTACGGGGTGCGCCGGTGGGAGCTCCAGGTGACCAACGAGAAGATCAACGCGCCGCTGGTCAGCTGGGCCACCCACGGGCAGCCCTTCGTCGCGGCCGTCGAGAACGGTCCGCTCTGGGCCACCCAGTTCCACCCCGAGAAGTCCGGCGACGCCGGCGCCGCACTGCTGACCAACTGGGTCAACACCCTCTGAGCCAGGAGCTTCACTACCGATGAGCCGCCTCGAACTCCTCCCCGCCGTCGACGTCCGCGACGGCCAGGCCGTGCGCCTGGTCAAGGGCGCCTCCGGCACCGAGACCTCCTTCGGCGAGCCGCTCGCCGCCGCCCTGGCCTGGCAGCACGCCGGCGCCGAGTGGCTGCACCTGGTCGACCTCGACGCCGCCTTCGGCACCGGCGACAACCGCGAGCTGCTGCGCGAGGTCACCGCCGCGCTGGACATCAAGGTCGAACTCTCCGGTGGCATCCGCGACGACGCCTCGCTGGCCGCCGCCCTGGCCACCGGCTGCCGCCGGGTCAACCTCGGCACCGCCGCGCTGGAGAGCCCCGAGTGGGTCGCCAAGGTCATCGCCGAGCACGGCGACAAGATCGCGGTCGGCCTGGACGTGGTCGGCACCACCCTGCGCGGACGCGGCTGGACCCGTGACGGCGGCGAGCTCTTCGAGGTGCTCGCCCGCCTGGACTCCGAGGGCTGCGCCCGCTACGTCGTCACCGACGTCAACCGGGACGGCACCCTGACCGGCCCCAACCTCCAGCTGCTGCGCGACGTCTGCGCCGCCACCGACCGCCCGGTGGTCGCCTCCGGCGGTGTCTCCTCGCTCGACGATCTGCGGGCCATCGCCACCCTCGTCCCCGAAGGTGTCGAGGGCGCCATCGTGGGCAAGGCACTCTACGAGCAGAAGTTCACCCTCGAAGAGGCCCTGGAGGCCGTGTCATGACAGATCGTCAGATCGTCCGCGGCAAGCTCGCCGGATTCTCCCCCTGGGAGGACGACTTCGGCTACTCGCGTGCCGTGGCGGCGGGGGACCACGTCCATGTGGCGGGTTCCACGGCCTGGGTCGACGGGAAGATCGAGCACGAGGGTGACCCGTACCACCAGACACTCGCCGCCTTCGGCGTGGGGCTCAGCGCCCTCGCCGCGTACGGTCTGACGGCGGACGACGTGGTCCGCACCCGGATGTACATCACGCACGTGCGCGACGCCGACGAGGTGGGCCGGGCGCACAAGGCGATCTTCGACACCGCCCGCCCGGTCGCCACCATGGTGGTGGTCGAGGGCCTGATCGACTCCCGGATGATGGTCGAGATCGAACTCGACGCCTACCGCGCCGGGCTCGCCAACACCCTGAACTCCCCGGAAGGCACCGCACCATGACGCTCGCCGTACGAGTCATCCCCTGTCTGGACGTGGACGCCGGCCGCGTGGTCAAGGGCGTCAACTTCCAGAACCTGCGGGACGCGGGCGACCCGGTCGAGATGGCCAAGCTCTACGACGCCGAGGGCGCCGACGAGCTGACCTTCCTCGACATCACCGCCTCCTCGGGGGACCGCGAGACCACCTACGACGTCGTCCGCCGCACCGCCGAGCAGGTCTTCATCCCGCTCACGGTCGGCGGTGGGATCCGCGCCGTCGAGGACGTCGACAAGCTGCTGCGGGCCGGCGCCGACAAGGTCGGCGTCAACACCGCCGCCATCGCCCGCCCGGAGCTGATCCGGGAGATCGCCACCCGCTTCGGCCGACAGGTGCTGGTGCTGTCCGTGGACACCCGGCGCTGCCCCGAGGGCACCGAGACGCCCTCCGGCTACGAGGTCACCACCCACGGCGGCCGCCGGGGCACCGGCCTGGACGCCGTCGAGTGGGCGGGCCGCGCGGCCGAGCTCGGCGCCGGCGAGATCCTGCTCAACTCGATGGATGCCGACGGCACCAAGGACGGCTACGACCTGGAGATGATCCGCGCCGTCCGCAAGAGCGTCGCCGTCCCGGTGATCGCCTCCGGCGGCGCCGGCAAGCTCGCCGACTTCGCCCCCGCCGTCGAGGCGGGCGCCGACGCGGTGCTCGCCGCCAGCGTCTTCCACTTCGGCGACCTGCGGATCGGCCAGGTCAAGGACGCCCTGCGCGAGGCCGGACACCCCGTCCGCTGACGCGCCCGTACCGCTGCCCGCCGCCGGAGACCTAGGGCCGGCGCTCGGGCAGCGGTACCGCCCGGGCCAGCGCCGTGAGCGCCTGCGGCGGGCCCTGGACGTCCACCAGCGACTGCGCCCCGCGCCCGAGCGCCCACAGCACCAACTCGCCCGGCTCACCGGTGACGCGGACCGTCGGGGCGTCGCGTCGCGGGCCCTCGGCGAGCTGCCCCTGCGGGTCCCGCAGCTCCAGCCGGACCGGCGCCCGGCCGGCCCCCTCCATCCGGACCGCCAGCGGCACCCGCCGCCACAGCAGCCGCGCCACGTCGTCCGGCACCGGCTGCGGCTCCCAGCCGGGCACCGCCCGCCGGACGTCCTCGGCGTGCACGAAGTACTCCAGGGTGTTGCCCAGTTCGTCCAGCCGGCTGGTCCCGAACGGCGACAGCCGCGGCGGCCCGGAGCGGAACAGTCGCAGCAGCTCCTCGTACGGCCGGGCCGCGAAGTCCGCCTGCACCCGGGCCGTCCACCCGGCCAGCGCCTTGATCCGGATTCCCGCCGCGGCGTCCACCCGCCGCTCCCGCAGCACCAGATGCGCGGCCAGATCCCGGGTGGTCCAGCCCGCGCACAGGGTCGGGGCGTCCGGGCCGGCGGCGGCCAGCAGCCGGGCGAGCCGCTCCCGCTCACCCCGGGCAAGATTCGACATGCCGCCCACCCTACGCCGCGTCACCGGGCCCGCCCCGGACCGCCCCGGCCGACCGCCACCCGCCGGGCGCCGGCCCGGCGTGGCGTCAGCGCAGGTGCCCGGTGAGCTTGGCGGCGCCCGGCTTGTTGCTGATCATCAGCGTGCAGGTGGTGTCCCGGTTGCCCTGCTGGTACGAGCCGAGGTCCGGCCCGATCGGGTAGCTCTCGTACGGGCCGCCGCTCTGGCGCTTCGCGGTCTCCGCGTACACCGTCCTGCAGCCGTCGCGCAGTGCGGTGCTGATCTGGCTGTCACTGGTGAGGCCCTCGGGCAGTGTGACGTTCGCGATCGACTCGCCGTCGTGATCGCCCTCGCAGGGCCGGGCCTCGACCTTCGCGAGACTGCGGCTCGCGCGCGGGTGGTCGAAGCACGTCCCGGTGGCGAAGAACGGGTAGGGCAGGACCTTCGTCGGTGTGGGCGTCGGGGTCGGCGTCGGCGTGGCGGAGGGCGTGGTGGGCGTCGGCGAGGCCGCCGGCGGCGGGAGGGCCGCCGGGTGGTGCTCGGGCCAGAGGAGGACGGTCGCGACCACACCGAGCAGGACGGCCAGGACGGCGGCCACGGCGAGGACCAGGCCCCGGGGCGGGCGGGGGGCGGCGGGCGGCTGCTCGGTGGTCATGCCCCGAGGATGGCCCACCGGCCCGGTGCCCGGCAGGCAGTTCGGGCAAAATCCTGCGGGCCCGCCCCCGGGTGCGGGTGGCGGGTCGTGGCATAGGCTGCCCCCCGGCACGACACGTTCCCAGGAGTCATGGATGCGCGTCGCAATCACCGGGTACCACGGCCTGTCGGGGATCACCGAGATGCTGGTGCGCGGCGACCTCTGGAAGCTGGTCACCACCTACGGGCCGTACGAGCTGGTCGGCGTCACCTGCGCGGGGGAGGGGCCGGAGAGCTGGTTCGCCCACTGCGTGCTGGACCACGGCGGCAAGCTGGAGATCATCGTCCCGGCCGCCACGCCCGCCGTCGGGCGGGCGCAGGACCACCACCGGGCCGCCGGGCCGCGGCTGATGAACGAGGCCAACGCGGTGCACCGGCTGGCGCCCGCGGACCGCGGCGGTCTCGGGGACGACACCGCCACGGCGCTGGTCGGCATGGTCGACGAGGTGATCGCGGTCTGGGACGGTACGCCCGGCACCCGGCCCGCCAGGGTCGCCGAACTGGCGCAGCGCGCCGGGCTCCCGGTGCACCGGATCTGGCCCGAGGGCTGCGAGCCGCCCGGGTGAGACGTCCGGGTGAGACGTCCGGCCCGGCCGGCCCCGCCCCGGGCCGCCGGCCGCGCGCGGTGGCGCCGCACCGGCCGGCCGGCCGGGCCCGCCTGTCAGAATGGGCCCATGTCCACCACACCCGCCGCCCCCGGCAGCACCGCCCTGGCCGCCGACATCGCCGCCCGCCTCAAGCGCACCCGGGACGGGCTGCTGCCCGCCGTGGCGCAGCAGTACGACACCGGCGAGGTGCTGATGCTCGGCTGGATGGACGACGAGGCGCTGCACCGCACCCTCACCACCGGCCGTTGCACCTACTGGAGCCGCAGCCGCAACGAGTACTGGGTCAAGGGCGACACCTCCGGGCACCTCCAGCTGGTGAAGTCGGTCGCGCTGGACTGCGACGGCGACACCCTGCTGGTACGGGTCGACCAGGTCGGCGCCGCCTGCCACACCGGTGCGCGGACCTGCTTCGACGAGGACGTGCTGCTGCCGGCCGATCGGTAGTCTGTGCCCGGCGTGCCCCGGCCGCCCCGATCCCCCGTCACCACCCGCGCCACGCCCCACTCCACGACCTTCCGTCACACACGAACGGTGCCTTCCTCCATGGACCTTGAGGCCTTCCGCAAGCTCGCCGTCGACACACGGGTCATTCCGGTCACCCGCCGGCTCCTCGCGGACGGCCTCACCCCCATCGGCCTCTACCGCAGCCTCGCGGGCGAGCGCCCCGGCACCTTCCTGCTGGAGTCGGCCGAGCAGGGCCGCAGTTGGTCCCGCTACTCCTTCGTCGGCGTACGCAGTGCCGCCACGCTGACCACCGGCCCGGACGGCGACGCCCGCTGGCTGGGCACCCCGCCGGTCGGCATCCCCACCACCGGTGACCCGCTCGTGGTGCTGCGCGCGGCGCTGGAGAAGCTGCACACGCCCCGCTCCGCCGAGGACCTCCCGCCGCTCACCGGCGGCCTGGTCGGCTACCTGGGCTACGACGTGGTCCGCCGGCTGGAGAAGCTCCCCGACCTCACCCCGGACGACCTGCGGCTGCCCGAGCTGACCATGCTGCTGGCCACCGACCTCGCGGTGCTCGACCACGTGGACGGCACGGTGCTGCTGATCGCCAACGCCGTCAACCACAACGACCTGGCCAGCGGCGCGGACGAGGCCTACGCGGACGCGGTGGCCCGGCTGGACGCGATGGAGGCCGAACTGCTGAAGCCGGTCGACCCGGGCCTGGCCACTTTCACCCCGACCGCCGCCGCCGAGGCCCGCTCGCCGTTCGGCGGGGCGCCCTACCGGGCGGCCGTGGAGGAGATCAAGGAGCGGATCCGGGCCGGCGAGGCGTTCCAGGTGGTGCCCTCGCAGCGCTTCGAGGCGCCCTGCCCGGCCTCCGCCCTGGACGTCTACCGGGTGCTGCGCACCACCAACCCGAGCCCGTACATGTACCTGTTCCGCTTCCCCGGACCGGACGGCACCGCGCAGGGTGGCTTCGACGTGGTCGGCTCCAGCCCGGAGGCCCTGGTGAAGGTCACCGACGGCGAGGCGATGGTGCACCCGATCGCCGGCACCCGGCACCGCGGCGCCACCCCGCACGAGGACGCCGAGCTGGCCGCCGAGCTGCTGGCCGACCCCAAGGAGCGGGCCGAGCACCTGATGCTGGTCGACCTGGGCCGCAACGACCTCGGCCGGGTCTGCGAGCCGGGCAGTGTCGAGGTGGTCGACTTCATGTCGGTGGAGCGCTACAGCCATGTGATGCACATCGTCTCGACGGTGACCGGGCGGGTCGGCGAGGGGCGGACGGCCTTCGACGTGCTCACCGCCTGCTTCCCCGCGGGCACTCTGTCCGGGGCCCCCAAGCCGCGCGCGATGCGGATCATCGAGGAGCTGGAGCCCACCCGCCGAGGCCTGTACGGCGGCTGCGTCGGCTACCTGGACTTCGCGGGGGACTGCGACACCGCCATCGCGATCCGCACCGCGCTGCTGCGCGAGGGCACCGCGTACGTGCAGGCCGGCGCCGGTGTGGTCGCGGACTCCGATCCGCACAGCGAGGACACCGAGTGCCGTAACAAGGCGGCCGCGGTGCTGCGCGCCGTCGCGACGGCGGCCACCCTGAGGACGCCCCGGCTCTGAGCCGGCCGTGCCGGGGTGTGGAGCTGTGGCCGCCGCCACCACCCCGGCGGTCCCGGCGGGGGTGGGCGTCAGGGATAGTGGACGGGTGAGCGTACCCCCCGCATCCCGTACCGAAGAGCCGGCCGAGCAGGGCCCGGCGGCCGCCAGAGCCGCGGGCCGGCGCACCCTGGGCCTGATGCTGCTGCTGACGGTGCTCGGCGCCGTCCTGGTGCTGACGGCGGTCGGCCGGGTCTGGGCGCAGGGCCGGGTGGGCGGTGCGAGCGGCGGGACGCTGGAGGTCTCCGCGACCGGCAGCGGCATCTCCGGCCTGCCGGGCGGGCTGGCGCTGGTCGCGCTGGCGGCGGCGGTGGCGGTGTTCGCGGTGCGCGGCGCGGGCCGGACGGCGGTCGGGGTGCTGGTGGTGCTGGCCGGTCTCGCGGCGGCGGCCGGCGCGGCCGCGGGGGCGGGCGACGTGGCGGCGCTGCACGCGGAGGCGGCCCGCAAGCTGGCGCTGACCGGCGCGCAGGCCGGGCAGGTCACCCACACCGGGTGGCCGTGGGCGGCGTTGGCCGGTGGCCTGCTGCTGGCCATGGCGGGGCTGCTGACCGTACGCTTCGGCGCGGCCTGGCCCGCGATGGGCAGCCGGTACGAGGCCCCCACCCGCAAGGCCCCCGCGAGGGCCGCCGACACCCCCGCCGACCTGTGGAAGGCGCTGGACCGCGGCGAGGACCCGACCGAGCAGCCGGCCTGAGTGCCGACGCCGGGCCCGCCCGCCCGGGCGGCCGGCCGGGCACACGCCTACTGTGAGCCGATAGACGGCGGACCCCCTTTGGGGAACGCGGTGACGGCCCGGCACAATGGAACACGTCAACCCGCCAGGAGCCCGCAAGCCCGGCCGGGAACCTGAGATACCGAGGAGCACGTCAGATGTCGGCAGCAGCACACGGCCACACCCCCGCCGCCTGGACCGGCGTGAGCATCGCCTTCGTCGGCTTCACCATCAGCGGTGTGGCGATGATCATCCCGTCGGTGCTGCTGGTCTGGGCCGGCTTCGCGGTGGTCCTGGCCGCAGGTGTGGTCGGCAAGGCGATGTCGATGGCCGGCATGGGCAAGCAGCCCAGCCCGCACTACGAGACCACCACCGTCCCGGCCGCCGAGCAGCGGGCCGCCGTCGCCGCCCACTGAGGCCGCGCACACCTGGACGTACTCCGGAACGGCGGGCGCCACGCCCGCCGTTCCGCTTTTGGGCTTCACCGCGCCGCCCGGGGGCAGAATCGGCAGGGTGAACGTCGCCCCAGCCGCCCCGGCGCCCCGGCCCTCCGCAGCGCGCAGGCTCGGCCGCCCGCTGGCCGCCCTCGCCGCGGTGGCCGTGCCCACCCTGTACGTCGCCGTGGTGGACCCGAACGACCCTGGCCACTACCCGACCTGCCCGGTGCTCCGGGCGACGGGCTGGTGGTGCCCGGGCTGCGGCGGACTGCGCTGCGTCCACGCGCTCACCCACGGCGACCTGCTCACCGCCCTGCACGACAACCTGCTCGTGGTGGCGTTCGGTGCCGTCCTGGCGGTGCTGTGGCTGCGCTGGCTCTGGGCCGCGGTGACCGGCTCCCGCCCGCCCGCGGCGGCGCTCGGCGGACGACGGGCCGTCGCGGTGGCCGTGCTGCTGGTGCTCTTCATGGCCGTACGCAACCTGCCGATCGGAGCCGGGCTGGCACCGCCCTCGGTCTGAGACCCGCCCGCCCGGCGGTCCGCTCCGCGAGACGCGCGCCGGGTGGATGCGCCCTGCGCTCCCCGGTGCCGATACCATCGAAGTGCCAACGGGGGTGTACGACCACAGAATCCTCACCGATCTGTGTGAACACCTGCCGAGGGCTCGACTGGACTGCCAGGCCGGGAGGACCGCAGGTCACCCCGGCTCATAGCTAGCAGAACTAGCAGAATGATGGGGGCGCCCGCGTGAGTGTGCTCGACGAGATCATCGACGGGGTCCGCGAGGACCTCGCAGAGCGACAGGCCCGGGTATCCCTGGACGAGCTCAAGGAGCTCGCCGCCAGGGCCCCCGACGCCAAGGACGGCGTGGCCGCGCTGCGCGGCGACGGTGTGCGGGTGATCTGTGAGGTCAAGCGCTCCAGCCCGTCCAAGGGCGCGCTGGCCGCGATCGCCGACCCGGCCGCCCTGGCCCGGGACTACGCGGCCGGGGGCGCGGCCGCGATCAGCGTGCTGACCGAGCAGCGCCGCTTCGGCGGGTCGCTGGCCGACCTGGACACCGTCCGGGCCGCGGTGGACACCCCGCTGCTGCGCAAGGACTTCATCGTCACCGCCTACCAGCTCTGGGAGGCCCGCGCCCACGGCGCCGACCTCGCACTGCTGATCGTCGCGGCCCTCGACCAGCCGGCCCTGGTGTCGCTGATCGAGCGCGCCGAGTCGATCGGTCTCACCCCGCTGGTCGAGGTGCACGACGAGGAGGAGATCGCCCGCGCGGTCGACGCCGGCGCGAAGATCATCGGGGTGAACGCCCGTAACCTCAAGACCCTTGAGGTGGACCGCAACACCTTCGGCAACGTCGTCGACGCCATCCCCGCACACATCGTCAAGGTGGCGGAGTCCGGCGTACGCGGCCCGCACGACCTGATCGCCTACGCCAACCTCGGCGCCGACGCGGTGCTGGTCGGCGAGTCCCTGGTGACCGGCAAGGACCCCAAGGCGGCCGTGGCCGACCTGGTGGCCGCCGGCGCCCACCCCGCCCTGCGCAACACCGGACGGGGCTGAACCCGCGGCCATGTCGATCGCCACCCGCCTCGCCCCCGGCTGCCGCCCGCGCGGCTGCCGCGCGCCCGCACGCCGGGTGCTCGGGCGGCGGGTGCGGTACGTGATCGGCTGCGAGCCCGGCCAGGTGCAGGGCCGCCGATGGCGCAGGACGCACGGCTGAGAAGCCGTTCCACGTCACTGCAGTCATCTCTCAGAAGGACTTCACCATGTCCGACAAGGACTACCTGCCCGGCGCCCAGGTCCCGGACGCCCGTGGCTACTTCGGTGCGTACGGCGGTCGCTTCATCCCGGAGGCACTGGTCGCCGCCGTCGAGCAGGTCGCCGACGAGTACGAGAAGGCCAAGGCCGACCCGGCGTTCGCCGCCGAGCTGGACGCCCTGCTCAAGGACTACACCGGCCGGCCCAGCCCGCTCACCGACGTCCACCGCTTCTCGGCCGAGGCGGGCGGCGCGCGGATCCTGCTCAAGCGCGAGGACCTGAACCACACCGGCTCGCACAAGATCAACAACGTGCTGGGCCAGGCGCTGCTGACCCGCCGGATGGGCAAGACCCGGATCATCGCCGAGACCGGCGCCGGCCAGCACGGCGTGGCCACCGCCACCGCCTGCGCGCTCTTCGGCTTCGACTGCACCATCTACATGGGCGAGGTCGACACCGAGCGCCAGGCGCTGAACGTCGCCCGGATGCGGATGCTCGGCGCCGAGGTCGTCGCCGTGAAGTCCGGCAGCCGCACCCTCAAGGACGCCATCAACGAGGCCTTCCGCGACTGGGTGGCCAACGTCGACACCACGCACTACCTGTTCGGCACGGTGGCCGGCCCGCACCCCTTCCCCGCGATGGTCCGCGACTTCCACCGCGTGATCGGCGTCGAGGCCCGTGCGCAGGTCATCGAGCGCACCGGCAAGCTGCCCGACGCGGTCGTCGCCTGCGTCGGCGGCGGCTCCAACGCGATGGGCATCTTCCACGAGTTCATCCCGGACGCCGACGTGCGCCTGATCGGCTGCGAGGCCGCCGGCGAGGGCGTCGACACCCCCAGGCACGCGGCCACCCTCACCAAGGGCGACCCCGGCGTCCTGCACGGCTCGCGCACCTACGTCCTCCAGGACGAGGACGGCCAGACCATCGAGAGCCACTCCATCTCGGCCGGCCTGGACTACCCCGGCGTCGGCCCCGAGCACGCCTGGCTCAAGGACACCGGCCGCGCCGAGTACCGCCCGGTCACCGACGACCAGGCCATGCAGGCACTGCGTCTGCTCTCGCGCACCGAGGGCATCATCCCGGCCATCGAGAGCGCCCACGCGCTGGCCGGCGCCCTGGAGCTGGGCCGCGAGCTCGGCCCCGAGGCGACCATCCTGGTCTCGCTCTCCGGGCGCGGCGACAAGGACATGCACACGGCCGCCCAGTACTTCGGCCTGTACGACGGCAACGACGGCACCAGCGGCAACGGGGGCAACTGACCATGGCTTCGAAGCTCAGCGAGACCCTGGCCGCCGCCAAGGCGGACAACCGCGCCGCGCTGATCGGGTACCTCCCGGCCGGCTTCCCCAGCGTCGAGGGCGGCATCAAGGCCGTCCGCGCGCTGGTCGAGGGCGGCTGCGACATCGTCGAGGTCGGCCTGCCGCACTCCGACCCGGTGCTGGACGGTCCGACCATCCAGACCGCCGACGACATCGCGCTGCGCGGCGGCGTCAGGATCAAGGACGTGCTGCGCACCGTCGCCGAGGTGGCCGCCGAGACGGACGCCCCGGTCCTGGTGATGACCTACTGGAACCCGGTCGACCGCTACGGCGTCGCCCGGTTCGCCGCCGACCTGGCCGCCGCCGGGGGAGCGGGCTGCATCCTGCCGGACCTCCCGGTGGAGGAGTCCGAGGAGTGGCGCAAGGCTGCCGGTGAGCACGGCCTGGACACCGTCTTCGTGGTCGCCCCGAGCAGTACCGGCCCCCGCCTGGCCGAGGTCACGGCCGCCGGCACCGGCTTCGTCTACGCCGCCGCGGTGATGGGCGTCACCGGCACCCGCGCCCAGGTCGGCAACCTCGCCGAGGACCTGGTCGCCCGCACCCGCGCCACCACCGACCTGCCGGTCTGCGTCGGCCTCGGGGTCTCCACCGCCGCCCAGGCGGCCCAGGTCGCGGCCTTCGCCGACGGCGTCATCGTCGGCTCCGCGTTCGTCCAGCGGATCCTGGACGCGGACGGCGACGAGGACACCGCCCTCGCGGCCGTCCGCACCCTGGCCGGCGAACTCGCCGCGGGCGTCCGCCGCCGCTAGTTCCCGCTGCACCACCCGACGGCCCGCCCCTCCACCGGCTGGAGGGGCGGGCCGTCGCGTCGCCGCCCGCCCCGGGCGGTGCGTCGGCGAAGGCGGACTGCACCCGTACGGGTGAAGAGCGGGCGTGCGACACATCAGGGGCGGTTGACCGGCGTTGAGTGGAGGGATGACTCATCGGTGCCGACCGACACCCGTCGTTCGCGCACTCCTGCGCCGTCAACGCGATCGAAGGGCCCGCCCGTGCCGTGTCTTCGCCGAGCAGTCCTTCTCCGGGCCGCCGCTGCCGTACTGGCGTTGAGCGCCGCGGTGGGAGCGCACGCCACAGTCGGACACGCGCTGGTCAAGAGGGGTGCGGAGCGTGCCGAGCGGGACGCGTTCCGGTGCGCGGAGGCGGCCCGGGCGGTCGCGGCCACCCGGGCGCAGCGTTCTCTCGGGGAGGGGCGCACGAGCCTGCTGGAGCCGACCCGCCCCGCTTCCTGCGGGCTGGGCCGGCGGTAGCCGGGGGGACGGGCACGGTCAAATCCTCACTCTTTCGGCTTAATTCGCGAATGTGGAGGAACCAGCCCTCGTCCCCTACGGTTCCCCAGGAAGCGTGAGCCAGGTACCGAAGGGGGCATTCGATGCTCTATCAGCAGACTGCCGCTCCGCGCGCGGAGAGCGCGCTGCGGCGGGTGGTCGACGGGTCGGCGACCGACTGGATCGGCGTGGTCGTCCGTCTGGCCCTGGCGGTGGTCTGGGGCTGGGCGGGGCTGGCCAAGATCTCCGATCCGGCGGAGGCCGCCCAGGCGGTGCGAGCGTACGAGATCCTCCCCGAGTCCCTGGTCAAGCCGGTCGGCTACGCGCTGCCCTTCCTGGAGCTGGCACTCGCCCTGCTGCTGGTGATCGGGCTCGGGGTGCGGATCGTGGCCGGGGTCTCCGCGCTGCTGCTGCTCGCCTTCATCGCGGGGATCGCCTCCGCCTGGGCCCGAGGCATCTCGATCGACTGCGGCTGCTTCGGTGGCGGCGGCGCGGTCGACGCCTCGAAGACCGAGTACCTCCAGGAGATCTCCCGTGACACCGGCTTTCTGATCCTGGCCGCCTGGCTGGTGTACCGGCCCCGCACCAAGCTGTCCGCCGACGCCTGGCTGGCGAGCTGACCGCTCGTCGCCCGACCCCCTGGATGTCCAGAACATGAGCGAGTCCAGCACCATGAGTGAGAAGAACCGAGAAGGCAAGCGCACTGCCCGGGAGCGGATGCAGCAGGAGCGGGAGGCCGAGGAGGCCAGGTCCAAGCGGACCAGGAAGCTGGTGGTCGGCGGTGTCGTGCTCGCGGTGATCGCCGCCGCCGTGGTGGTCGGTGTGGTGGTGCAGAACCAGCGGTCCAAGCCCGAGACCCCGATGGCCGCCCCGGCCGGCGCGATCGGTGACAAGAACCTGGTCATCCCGGACGGGGCCGCCGACGCGCCGGCCGTCCTCACCGTCTACGAGGACCCGCGCTGCCCGGCCTGCGGCGCCTTCGAGCGCGAGTTCTCGCCGACCATCGACCAGCTCGAGGACCAGGGCAAGATCCGCGGCAACTACCACATCGTGTCGTTCATCGACCGTGCCGTGCCGGGCAAGGGCTCCAGGAACGGCGCCAACGCCCTGGCCTGCGCCCAGGACGCCGGGCACTTCCGGGACTACCACGACGTGCTGTACCGCAACCAGCCGAGCGAGGGCAACGACGCGTTCGGGGACAAGGCGGTGCTGATCAACCTCGCCAAGCAGGTCGACGGGCTGGACACACCCGCCTTCGAGGCGTGCGTCAACACCAACAAGTACGGCGGGTGGGTCTCGGCGGTGCAGCAGGACTTCGACAAGACCGGTTACAAGTCGACGCCGACCGTGCTGCTCAACGGCCAGCCGATCTACCCCAAGAACGACACCGAGGCGATCACCCCGACGAACCTGGTGAAGTGGGTCGACGCCGCAAACCAGGGCAAGACGCTCGGCAAGACCGGCTCGAACGGCCAGAGCCCGGCGCCCAGCACCACGGCCGCGGAGACCAACAACCCTTCGCCGACCGCAGGCTGACCGCCTCACCGACGGCCGTCGCGTCGGCTCCACCCCGCCTGGGGGTGGGGCCGGCGGCGCGGCCGGCGGCGCGAGAAATCCGGGTGCTGGCGGCTGAGCCCGGCGCCGGACACGGTAGCGTCGGACGTGCCATGGATATCGCTTACATTCCGAGCCCGTCGCGGGGCGTCCTGTACCTCGGGCCGATCCCGCTGCGCGCGTACGCCTTCTGCATCATCATCGGTGTCGTCGTGGCCGTCTGGCTCGGCAGCAAGCGCTGGGTCGCCCGGGGCGGCGCCAAGCACACGGTCGGCGACATCGCCGTCTGGGCCGTGCCGTTCGGCCTGGTCGGCGGCCGCCTCTACCACGTGATCACCGACAACCAGCTGTACTTCGGGGAGGGCAAGAACCCCTGGAACGCCTTCAAGATCTGGGAGGGGGGCCTGGGGATCTGGGGGGCGATCGCGCTCGGCGCGGTCGGTGCCTGGATCGGCTGCCGCCGCCGGGGCGTGCCACTGCCGGCGTACGCGGACGCCATCGCGCCGGGCATCGCGCTCGCGCAGGCCTGCGGCCGCTGGGGCAACTGGTTCAACCAGGAGCTGTACGGCCGGGAGACGACGCTCCCCTGGGGCCTGGAGATCGACAAGACCCTGCCGAACGGCCAGGTGGTCACCGGGATCTACCACCCGACCTTCCTGTACGAGTCGCTCTGGTGCGTAGGTGTCGCGCTGCTGGTGATCTGGGCCGACCGCCGCTTCACCCTCGGCCACGGCCGCGCCTTCGCGCTGTACGTCGCGGCGTACACGGTGGGCCGGTTCTGGACGGAGTGGCTGCGGATCGATGAGGCCCACACCTTCCTGGGCCTGCGGCTCAACGACTGGACGGCGATCTTCCTGTTCCTCGCCGCCGTCGCCTACCTGGTGATCGTCGGCCGTACGCGGCCGGGCCGTGAGGCCCCGGACTCCATCGACCCGGCGGCCAGGGCCGTGGACGGCCCGGCGGAGGAGGGCGCGGACGGCGCCGAGGCCGGCGCGAAGAGTGCTCCGGCCGCCGAGGGCGTGGCCGAACCCGATGCGCAGGCCCCGGCCGACGCTCCCGCCGACTCCACCGGGACGGACCTGAAGAACCCGTCCTGACCTGCGCTTTCACCAGGATCCGGCCGCTCCCACCGTCGAGGTGGCGGGCGGCCGGAGCGCTGTTCGGACAGCCTTACTTTGCTGGAATGTCCCGAATGATCGGACTACGTTCACCAGTATGAGAGCCCTGTGGGCGGCCCGATTCTCACGGCGCACCGCCGTGCCCGGCTGCGGACAGGGGGGGTCCCCGGCCATGGGCACGGGGAGTTCGAACGGAGGCCGAAAGACCGTGAGTGTGATCAGTGCCGAGCCCGTCACCGGTGACCAGCACCCCCGGCCGCGCATCCCGGAGGCGGGGCACCACCGTGACGTCAACGGCGGCTGGCTGCGGCCCGCGGTCTTCGGCGCGATGGACGGCCTGGTGTCCAACTTCGCCCTGATGACGGGCGTGGTCGGCGGCGCCGTCTCCAGCAGCACGGTGGTGCTGACCGGGCTCGCGGGCCTGGCGGCCGGTGCCTGTTCGATGGCGGCGGGGGAGTACACCTCGGTGGCCTCGCAGCGCGAGCTGGTGCAGGCCGAGATCGAGGCCGAGCGGCTGGAGCTGAGCCGCAACCCGCACGGGGAGCTGGCGGAGCTGGCCGAGCTGTACGTCTCACGCGGGGTGGACCCGGCGCTGGCCCGGGAGGTCGCCAGGCAGCTGTCGGCGGACCCGGCCCGGACACTGGAGATCCATGCCCGCGAGGAGCTGGGGATAGACCCGCACGACCTGCCCTCGCCGCTGGTGGCGGCGGGGTCCTCGTTCGTCTGCTTCGCGCTGGGCGCGGTGCTGCCGCTGCTGCCGTACCTGCTGGGGGCGACCACGCTGTGGCCGGCGCTGGTGCTGTCGATGCTGGGCCTGTTCGCCTGCGGCGCGGTGGTGGCCCGGGTGACGGCCCGCAGCTGGTGGTTCAGCGGGGTGCGCCAGCTGGTGCTGGGTGGCGCGGCGGCCGGCGTGACGTACCTGTTGGGCTGGCTGATCGGCGGGCACGTCGGCTGACCGTCGGCGGGTGCCTCGGCATCGGCCGGGGCGCCCGCCGGCGCGCCTCGGGGCACCCGCCGACGGGTTCGTGCGAAGACACAGCGGCCTGCATGGTTATGCCCGGTGATGCGTGACGTTCCGCACATGGGGCTCGGTATCCGGTTGTCCTAGCATCGCCTTCGGGGCCGCTGAGCCGAAGATTCCAATCTCGGCGTCGGCCGTGAGGGCTCGAATCGCAGGCCAGCTGGTGACGATCTTGTCCACGGAGCATTTCCGCTCTGTTTCAGCCCTGCGACCGCCGGGCACACTGGAGGGAGCGCGCGGACAAGTGTTCGCCTTCCCCAACCGACATTACCGACGGGTAACGGCCCCTGACCTGGGGCTGCGTCCGCAATGTGGACCGCATATTCCACTTCTCGGGATGTCCGGCATCATGTAACCTGCACGAAATCGCAGAGGGCCAACGTCGTCCCTGTTGCACAAGTACCTGCCAAAGACGACGACGGGAGAGCCGATGCTGTCTGCATCTATGCACTCCGCCAACGAGCCCCAGGCCGGCGCGACGCGCTCGCCCTACGCGCTCGTTCCGGATGCGCGACCTGCTGCTCAGGGCCTGTACGACCCGCGAAACGAGCACGACGCCTGCGGCGTCGGCTTCGTCGCCACGCTGACCGGCATCGCCGACCACAAGATCGTCGAGCAGGCACTCACCGTGCTGCGCAACCTGGAGCACCGCGGCGCCACCGGCGCCGAGCCGGACTCCGGTGACGGTGCGGGCATCCTGACGCAGATCCCGGACGCCTTCCTGCGCTCCAAGGTGGACTTCGAGCTCCCCGCCGCCGGCGCCTACGCCGTGGGCATCGCCTTCCTCCCCGACGAGGACGCCGCCGACACGGCCGCCGTCGCCCGGATCGAGGCCATCGCCGCCGAGGAGGGCCTGACCGTCCTCGGCTGGCGCGACGTGCCGGTCGCCCCCGACCTGCTGGGCGCCACCGCCCGCTCGGTGATGCCGCGCTTCCGTCAGCTCTTCCTGGCCGGCACCGGCGACCAGGCCGGCATCGGCCTGGACCGCCTCGCCTTCGTCGTGCGCAAGCGCTCCGAGCGTGAGGCCGGGGTGTACTTCCCCTCGCTCTCCGCCCGGACCATCGTCTACAAGGGCATGCTGACCACCGGCCAGCTGGAGCCCTTCTTCCCGGACCTGTCGGACCGGCTGTACGCCTCCGCACTCGGCCTGGTGCACTCGCGCTTCTCCACCAACACCTTCCCGAGCTGGCCGCTCGCCCACCCGTACCGCTTCGTCGCGCACAACGGCGAGATCAACACGGTCAAGGGCAACCGGAACTGGATGACGGCCCGCGAGTCCCAGCTCGCCACCGACGTCATCCCGGGCGACCTCAGCCGGATCTTCCCGATCTGCACCCCGGACCACTCCGACTCCGCGTCCTTCGACGAGGTCCTGGAGCTGCTCCACCTCGGCGGCCGCTCGCTGCCGCACTCGGTGCTGATGATGATCCCGGAGGCGTGGGAGAACCACGCCACGATGGACCCGGCCCGCCGCGCCTTCTACCAGTACCACTCCAACCTGATGGAGCCCTGGGACGGCCCGGCCTGCGTCACCTTCACCGACGGCACCCAGATCGGCGCCGTGCTGGACCGCAACGGCCTGCGCCCCGCCCGGTACTGGATCACCGAGGACGGCCTGGTCGTCCTCTCCTCCGAGGTCGGCGTGCTCGACCTCGACCAGGACACCATCGTCAAGAAGGGCCGCCTGCAGCCCGGCAAGATGTTCCTGATCGACACCGCGGAGCACCGCATCGTCGAGGACGAGGAGCTCAAGTCGGCCCTGGCCGCCGAGCACCCGTACCAGGAGTGGGTCGCCGCCGGCCAGATCCAGCTCGCCAAGCTCCCCGAGCGCGAGCACATCCACCACACCCACGCCTCGGTGACCCGCCGCCAGCAGACCTTCGGGTACACCGAGGAGGAGCTGCGGGTCATCCTCGCCCCGATGGCGCGCACCGGCGGTGAGGCGCTCGGCTCGATGGGCACCGACAGCCCGATCGCCGCGCTGTCCGAGAAGCCCCGCCTGCTGTTCGACTACTTCGTGCAGCTCTTCGCGCAGGTCACCAACCCGCCGCTGGACGCCATCCGCGAGGAGCTCGTCACCTCGCTGCTGAGCAACCTCGGCCCCGAGGGCAACCTGCTCGCCGCCGAGGCCGCGTCCTGCCGCTCGGTCGGCATCACCTTCCCGGTGATCGACAACGACGAGCTCGCCAAGCTGGTCCACATCAACGCCGACGGCGACCAGCAGGGCCTCAAGGCCGTCACCCTCTCCGGCCTGTACAAGGTCTCCGGCGGCGGCGAGGCACTGGCCACCCGCCTGAAGGCCATAGCGGCCGAGGCCGACGCGGCGATCGCCGACGGTGCCCGCATCGTGGTCCTCTCCGACCGCCACTCGGACGCCGAGCACGCGCCGATCCCCTCGCTGCTGCTCACCTCCGCCGTGCACCACCACCTGATCCGCACCAAGCAGCGCACCCAGGTGTCGCTGATCGTCGAGGCCGGTGACGTCCGCGAGGTCCACCACGTGGCCCTGCTGGTCGGCTACGGCGCCGGCGCGGTCAACCCGTACCTGGCGATGGAGTCCGTCGAGGACCTCGTCGCCCAGGGCACCTTCCTGACCGGCATCGAGCCGGAGAAGGCCATCAAGAACCTGATCAAGGCGCTCGGCAAGGGCGTCCTGAAGGTCATGTCGAAGATGGGCATCTCCACCGTCGCCTCCTACCGCGGCGCCCAGGTCTTCGAGGCCATCGGCCTCGACCAGGACACCGTGGACACCTACTTCGCCGGCACCACCACCAAGCTCGGCGGTATCGGCCTGGAGGAGATCGCCAAGGAGACGGCCGCCCGTCATGCCAAGGCCTACCCAGCCTCCGGCATCGCGGCCGCGCACCGCGCGCTGGACATCGGCGGCGAGTACCAGTGGCGCCGCGAGGGCGAACCGCACCTGTTCGACCCGGACACCGTCTTCCGCCTCCAGCACTCCACCCGCAGCCGCCGCTACGACATCTTCAAGCAGTACACCGAGCGGGTGAACGAGCAGTCCGAGCGGCTGATGACACTGCGCGGCCTGTTCAAGCTGGACGGCAAGGGCCGCGCCCCGATCTCGATCGACGAGGTCGAGCCGGTCTCCGAGATCGTCAAGCGCTTCTCCACCGGCGCCATGTCCTACGGCTCCATCTCGATGGAGGCGCACGAGACGCTCGCCATCGCGATGAACCAGCTGGGCGGCAAGTCCAACACCGGTGAGGGTGGCGAGGACCCGGAGCGCCTGTACGACCCGGCCCGCCGCTCGTCCATCAAGCAGGTCGCCTCCGGCCGCTTCGGCGTCACCAGCGAGTACCTGGTCAACGCGGACGACATCCAGATCAAGATGGCGCAGGGCGCCAAGCCCGGCGAGGGCGGCCAGCTGCCCGGCCACAAGGTCTACCCGTGGGTCGCCAAGACCCGGCACTCCACCCCGGGCGTCGGCCTGATCTCCCCGCCGCCGCACCACGACATCTACTCCATCGAGGACCTGGCTCAGCTGATCCACGACCTCAAGAACGCCAACCCGGCGGCCCGCATCCACGTGAAGCTGGTCTCCGAGGTCGGCGTGGGCACCGTCGCGGCCGGCGTCTCCAAGGCGCACGCGGACGTCGTCCTGGTCTCCGGCCACGACGGCGGTACCGGCGCCTCCCCGCTCACCTCGCTCAAGCACGCGGGCGGCCCCTGGGAGCTCGGCCTCGCCGAGACCCAGCAGACCCTGCTGCTCAACGGCCTGCGCGACCGCATCGTGGTGCAGACCGACGGCCAGCTGAAGACCGGCCGCGACGTCGTCATCGCCGCGCTGCTCGGCGCCGAGGAGTTCGGTTTCGCGACCGCGCCGCTCGTCGTCTCCGGCTGCATCATGATGCGCGTCTGCCACCTGGACACCTGCCCGGTCGGCGTCGCCACCCAGAACCCGGTGCTGCGCGAGCGCTTCACCGGCAAGCCCGAGTTCGTGGTGAACTTCTTCGAGTTCATCGCGGAGGAGGTCCGCGAGATCCTCGCCGAGCTGGGCTTCCGCACCATCGAGGAGGCCGTCGGCCACGCCGAGCACATCGACGCGGCCGAGGCGATCACGCACTGGAAGGCCGCCGGCCTCGACCTGGCGCCGCTGTTCCACGTCCCCGAGCTGCCCGAGGGCGCCGCCCGGCACAACACCACCACCCAGGACCACTCGCTCGACAAGGCCCTGGACAACCAGCTGATCACGCTGGCCGAGGACGCCCTGGAGCGCGGCGACGCCGTCCGCATCCAGCTGCCGATCCGCAACGTCAACCGCACCGTCGGCACCATGCTCGGCCACGAGGTGACCAAGCGGTACCGCGGTGAGGGCCTGCCCGAGGGCACCATCGACGTCACCCTCACCGGTAGCGCCGGCCAGTCCTTCGGCGCCTTCGTGCCGCGCGGCGTCACGCTGCGCCTGGAGGGCGACGCCAACGACTACGTCGGCAAGGGCCTCTCCGGCGGCGTGCTGATCGTCCGCCCGGCCCGGGACGCGGCCGCCATCGGCGCCGACGCCCAGAACCACGTGGTCGCCGGCAACACCATCGGGTACGGTGCCACCAGCGGCCGGATCCACCTGCGCGGCAAGGCCGGCGAGCGCTTCGCCGTCCGCAACTCCGGTGCCACCCTGGTCGTCGAGGGCGTGGGCGACCACGGCCTGGAGTACATGACCGGCGGACGGGTCGTCGTCCTCGGCGAGACCGGCCGTAACCTGGCAGCGGGCATGTCCGGCGGTATCGCCTACGTCCTGGACCTGCGCCCGGCCAACGTGAACGACGGCATGGTGGGCATCGAGGCCCCGACCGCCGCCGACCGCGAATGGCTGCGCGAGACCGTGCAGCAGCACTACGAGGAGACCGGCTCCACCGTGGCCGCCGAACTCCTGGCCGACTGGGCGAGCGGGGTCTCCCGCTTCTCCAAGATCATGCCGACCGACTACAAGGCTGTGCTCGCCGCCAAGGATGCCGCTGAGCGCGACGGGCTCTCCGAGTCCGAGACCACTCGCAAGATGATGGAGGCGGCAAATGGCTGACCCCAAGGGCTTCCTGACCACGCCCAAGCAGCTCGCCGAGCGCCGGCCGGTCGACGTCCGGATCCGGGACTGGAACGAGGTCTACGTCGAGCGCAGCCTCCTTCCGATCATCACCAAGCAGGCCGGCCGCTGCATGGACTGCGGCATCCCGTTCTGCCACAACGGCTGCCCGCTCGGGAACCTCATCCCCGAGTGGAACGACCTGGCATACCGGGACGACTGGTCCGGCGCGATCGAGCGCCTGCACGCGACCAACAACTTCCCGGAGTTCACCGGCCGCCTCTGCCCGGCTCCCTGCGAGTCGGCGTGCGTGCTCGGGATCAACCAGGACGCGGTGACCATCAAGAACGTCGAGGTCACCATCATCGACAAGGCCTGGGACAACGGCGGCGTCACGCCGCAGGTCCCGGAGCGCCTGTCCGGCAAGACCGTGGCCGTCGTCGGCTCCGGCCCGGCCGGCCTCGCCGTCGCCCAGCAGCTCACCCGGGCCGGGCACACGGTGGTGGTGTACGAGCGCGCCGACCGCATCGGCGGCCTGCTGCGCTACGGCATCCCCGAGTTCAAGATGGAGAAGCGCCACATCAACCGCCGCGTCGAGCAGATGCGCGCGGAGGGCACCCGCTTCCGTACCGGCGTCAGCGTCGGCGAGGACATCACCGGCCAGCAGCTGCGCGAGCGCTTCGACGCCGTCGTCGTCGCCGCCGGTGCCACCACCGCCCGCGACCTGCCCGTCCCCGGCCGGGAGCTCAAGGGCATCCACCAGGCGATGGAGTACCTGCCGCTGGCCAACAAGGTGCAGGAGGGCGACTTCGTCGAGACGCCCATCAGCGCCAAGGGCAAGCACGTCGTCGTCATCGGCGGCGGCGACACCGGCGCCGACTGCCTCGGCACCGCGCTGCGCCAGGGGGCGGCCTCGGTCACCCAGCTGGAGATCATGCCGCGCCCCGGCGACGACCGGCCCACGGGCCAGCCGTGGCCGACCATGCCGATGCTCTACAAGGTCACCTCCGCGCACGAGGAGGGCGGTGAGCGCGTGTACAGCGTGAACACCACCCACTTCACCGGCGACGAGGACGGCAACGTCCAGGAGCTCCACCTCGTCGAGGTCGAGTTCAAGGACGGCCGGTTCCAGCCGGTCGAGGGCACCGAGCGGTCCATCCCGGCCCAGCTCGTCACCCTCGCCATGGGCTTCACCGGCACCGACACCGCCAACGGCCTGGTCGAGCAGCTCGGCGTCGACCTCGACGCCCGCGGCAACGTCAACCGGGACAGTGCCTTCGCCACCAACGTGGACGGCGTCTACGTCTGCGGTGACGCCGGCCGCGGCCAGTCGCTGATCGTCTGGGCCATCGCCGAGGGCCGTTCGGCCGCCGCCGCGGTGGACCGGTACCTTGGTGGCAGGACCGCCCTGCCCGCCCCGATCCGCCCCACGGACCGGCCGCTGGTGGTCTGACCCGCTCGGACCGCCCCCCGGTGGTCCGAGCCGCACGGACCGCCCCCACGGTGGTCCGCCCCGAACGCCCGGCACCGCATTCGCCGGGTTGCACGAACCGCTGCCCCCGCCAGCGTCGCCGGGCCTACGCGGTACCAGGCGCCTGCCCTCTCCCCGACCAAGCTGAGGGCAGGCGCCAATCGCGTGTTCCGCCCCCGTGTTCTACCCCGCGGTAGGTACCGGATGTCAGCGCCAGGTGGCAGACTGCCGCCCGACGGCCGGGGGCGGCGGTACGGGTAGCGGCGGAGGTGCGCACGATGAGCACGACCCAGACGGGCGGCGGGACGACGGTGCGGAGGCTGGTGCTGGGATCCCAGCTCCGCCGGCTGCGCGAGGCCCGGGGGGTGACACGCGAACAGGCCGGGTACTCGATCCGGGCCTCCGAGTCCAAGATCAGCCGGATGGAGCTCGGCCGGGTCGGCTTCAAGGAACGCGACGTCGCCGACCTCCTCACCCTCTACGGCATACACGACGACACCGAGCGCGCCATCCTGCTCGCCCTCGTCCGCGAGGCCAACACCGCCTCCTGGTGGCACGGTTACGGCGCCATCCTGCCCTCCTGGTTCCAGACCTACCTGGGCCTGGAGGAGGCCGCCACCACCATCCAGAGCTACGAGGTGCAGCTCGTCCCCGGCCTGCTGCAGACCGCCGACTACGCCCGCGCCGTGATCACCCTCGGCAACCACGGCGCCACCCCCGACGAGGTCGAACGCCGGGTGGAGGTACGGCTGCGGCGCCAGCAACTGCTCACGGCCGAGCTACCGCCACGGGTGGTCGCCGTGATCGACGAGGCCGCGCTGCGCCGGCCCTGGGGCAGCGCCGAGGTGATGCGCGGACAGCTCGACCGGCTCGCCGCCCTGACCGAACTGCCCGCCGTGGAACTGCACATCCTGCCGCTGGGCGCCGGCGTGCAGACCGCCGAGACCGGCGCCTTCTCGATGCTCACCTTCGCCGAACCCGACCTGTCCGACGTCGTCTACCTGGAGCAGTTCACCAGCGCCCTCTACCTGGACAAGCCCGAGGACGTCGCCGAGTACGGCGAGGCGATGCGCCGGCTCACCGCCGACAGCCTGACGCCCGACCGGGCGGCCGCGCTGCTGGCCGCCATCCGCCGGGACCTCTGACGCCACGGCGGGCGCCGCCGCCTCACGGCGCGCCCGCCTCCAGCAACGCCTGCGCCAGCGCCGTCCGCACGTACAGCACCGTACGGCCCGAGCGGTGCCGCACCAGCAACCCCGCCGCGTGCAACGCCGACAGATGATGCGACACGTTCGGCGCCGACAGACCCGTCCGCAGCGCCAGTTCGGTCGTCGAAGCCGGCGACTCCAACTCCGCCAGCAGCAACGCCCGCCCCCGCCCCAGCACCCCCGCCAACGCCCGCGGCACCACCGCACCGCCCTCCCACAACGTCGCCACCCCACGCGGCGCGTACACCAGCCCAGGCTGCGCCACGCCGTCCGTCTGCAACACCGCCCCCGGCCACACGAACACCGACGGCACCAGCACCAGCCCCCGCCCGCCCACCAGCCGCTGCGCACTGTCGTAGCGCCGCTGCGCCAGCGTCATCCGCCCCTCGGACCAGCTCACCTTCGGATGCAGCCCCTCGAACAGCGCGGCCGGCCCGCCCACCGCCATCTTCCGCGCCCGGTACAGGATCTCGCCCTCCGCCAGCCGCTCGATCCGCGCCCAGAACGGCTCGACGGCCGCCTCCCAGTACGCGCCCACCTCAGCCGTCAGCCGGGCCAGCCCCGCCACCGGATCCGCCCGCAGCCGCTCCACCAGCGGCGGCAGCGGCCGCGCCAGCGGTTCGAGGTCCGCCACCACACTCCGCGGCGCGGTTGCGGCCAGCGCCGCCAGCTCCGCCGCCATCCCGTCGGCGGTGGCCGCCGGGACCGGCGTCAGGAAGTCCGGCAGGTGCCAGGCCGGCATCGGGACCAGCTGCGACAGCAGCTCGTAGCGCACCCCGCCGGCCGCCAGCCGCTCCCTGGCCTGCCGGACCCACGGCAGATGCACCGCCCGCGACCCCGGGTCCTTGAGCACCTGAACGCTCGTCACCACCTCCAGCAGCCGCGAGCGGGCGAACCGCGTCGCCGCCACGTCCTGCGCCGAGAAGTCCAGCGTGAGCACTACGTCCTCCCTCAAGAGCCGACGGTGAAACCCGGCGCCGCGGCCCGCCGGCGAACCACCGACCCCCGACCGCCAGGGCGCCGACGATTCCAGCAGGACGAAATCCCTGGGCGAGGACGATCATCGCCGGAAGGCTCGTCCCATGACCAGCGCGACGCTCACCCCCGTCCGGGACCGCCTCGGCCTGCCGGACACCACCGGCCGCCGCAACCTCGTCGGCGCCCACCTGATCGACAGCCTCGGCACCGGCCTGCTGCTCGCCTTCACCGTCGTCTACTTCGCCCGCACCACCACCCTCACCATCGCCGCCATCGGCGCCGCCATCACCCTGGCCCGGCTGCTCGCCCTGCCGACCGCGATCGTCACCGGCCCGCTGATCGACCGCTACGGCCCGCGCGCCGTCTCCGCCGTCGGCAACGGCCTCTCCGTCCTCGCGTACGGCGGCTTCCTGCTCGCCCAACAGGCCTGGCAGATCGTCCTGGTGGCCTGGCTCGCCCAGGTCGGCGCCGTCGCCTACTGGACCTCCAGCACCGGGCTGGTCGTGCTCGCCGCCGAGGGCGGCGAACGCACCCGCTGGTTCGCCCTCGTCCAGACCCTGCGCAACGCCGGACTCGGCATCGGCGGCGCACTCGGCTCCCTGCTCGTCGCCACCGCAGGCACCACCGGACTGCGCGCCCTGGTCGCGCTCAACGCCCTCAGCTACCTCGCCGCCACCGCCCTGCTCACCACCTGGCGGCCACGGCCGGCACAGCGGGCCGAGCCCGCACGGGCCGCACGGCCGGCCGAGGCGGCACCGGACGAGGCGCCGGGCGGCGGCAGCTACGGCACCGTCCTGCGCGACGGCCGATACCTGCTGCTGGTCGCCATCAACCTCTGCTCGGTCTTCGGCTCGATGATCCTCAGCATGCTGCTGGCCGTCTACCTCACCGAGGGCCTGCACCAGCAGGCCTGGGTGGCCGGCTCACTCCTGGTGCTCAACGGCGTGCAGGTGGTGCTGACCCAGAGCGTGGTCGCCCGCCGCCTGGAGCGCCACCGGACCACCCGGATCCTGGCCGCCGCCTCGCTCGTCAACGCCCTGGCCTTCGGCCTCTTCGCCGCACTCGCCGCCGCCCCCGGCTGGGCCGTCCTGGCCGGCCTCTACGCCGCGATGTTCCTGTTCAACGTCGCCGAGACGATGGCGACCCCGTACGCCGAGGACCTCAGCGTCGCCCTCGCCCGCCCCGGGATGCGCGGCCGCTACCTGGCCGTCTACCAGCTCTCCTGGAACACCGGGCAGGCCCTCGCACCCGCCCTGCTCACCCTGCTGCTCGCCCGCGGCGCGGCCCTGCCCTGGGCCTTCCTCGCCCTGCTGGCGGTGGCCGCCGTCCCCGCGCTGCTCCTGCTCGAACGCCTCGCCGGCACCGCCGCCGACCGCCCGGCCGCCGCGCGTACCGGCGCCCCCGCCGACGCCCCGGCCGGCACCCTGGCGCCGGCCGGGGCACCCTGACCTCCGCACACCGCGCGGGGTCCGGGCGGAGCACTCCCCGCCCGGACCCCGCACCGGCCCGGTCAGTCCTGGAACACCGGCACCCCGGCCCGCACCAGACGCCAGGAGCCACCCGCGAAGTCCGCCGGGTCGATGACACCCTTCGCCTTCACCCAGGCGATCATCGTGTTGCGGATCTCGTCCGAGTTCGCCCACACCTTGGTCGCCGCCGCGACATGCGGGAAGTTACCGCCGCCGTTCGCCCGGTAGTTGTTCACCGCCAGCACGAACTGCGCCGCCGGGTCGACCGGCTTGCCCTCGAAGGACAGGTTGACGATCCGCGAACCGACCGGCTGCGCGATGTCGATGTCGTACGACACCCCGTACACCGAGTCGAAGTTGTAGTCCGGCGTGCTCTGCTGGTTGGTCAGCGTCGCCCGGTCGACCGGCGCACCCGGGGCGAGCTGCGCGAAGTACTTCGCCGAGAACTCCAGATAGTCCTTGATCTGGGCACCCGTCAGGACCCGGGCCTCCAGGGTGTTCTCGTAGATGTACAGCCCCGCCGCGTCCCGCAGCTTCACCTGCCCCGCCGGAATCAGCGCCGTACGGTTGAACGGAGCCGCCTGCGCCAGCACCGGCAGGTTCGCGTACGTCGTCGACGCCAGCGCGGCCTTCACCGCGTCCGCCTGCACCCGCCCGATCAGGTCGATGATCGGCGTGTCCCGGAACCGGGACTCCGCGATCGACAGCTCCGCCTTACAGGTGCCGATCACCTGGTTGACGTACTCCACGACCTTCTTGTGCTGGTCCGCCAGCGCGTTCACGATCTCCCGGTCCTCCGGCACCGTGTTGGAGTTCAGCACCCGGGAGGAGAGCGAGACCAGCTTCCAGACACCCTGGTCGAACTCCACCTCGAAGTCGAAGCAGGTCAGCCGCTGGCCCCAGCACAGCGGCTCGGAGAGCACCACGTTCCGGCCGGTCTCCCGGTTCACGATCAGCCGCTGCGCGACCTCCTTGTGGGTGTGGCCCACCAGCACCGCGTCGATGCCCGGCACGCCGGCCGCCATCTCACCCGACGCGTCCTCCGGCCACGGCAGCTGGTCGCCGTACGTGGTCGGCTCGTCGATGCCCGAGTGCGCCGACACCACCACGATGTCCGCGCCGGCCGCCTTCATCCGCGGCACGTACTTCTTCGCCATCTCCACGATGCCGGGGAAGACCATCTTGCCGGCGACGTTCGCCTTGTCCCAGATCGCGATGCCCGGGTTGGTCAGCCCCAGGATGCCCACCTTCAGCGGACGGCCGCCGCCCAGGTGCAGCTCCTTGATCACGTACGGGGTGAACGCCGGCTTCTCGTTCTTGGCGTGCAGCGCGTTGGCGCCCAGCAGCGGGAAGTCCAGCTGCTCCTCGAACGCCCGCAGCGTCTCGATGCCGTAGTTGAACTCGTGGTTGCCGAGTGCCGCCGCGTCGTAGCCCATCAGGTTCATCGCGAGCGCCATCGGGTGCTCGGGGGCCTCGTCGGCGTCCGTCGCGATCGGGTCCACCCGCGCGTAGTAGTACGTCAGCTGGGTGCCCTGGATGATGTCGCCGGCGTCGATCAGCAGGGTACGGTCCCAGCCCTTCTCCTCGCGGACCTGGTTGGCCAGCGTCGAGATCTTGGCGAGGCCGACGTCGTTGTGCGCCTGGTCGGCGTAGACCTTGTCGGTGAAGTAGTCCCAGTTGAGCACCCGGCCGTGCAGGTCGGTGGTGCCCATCACGGTGAAGGCCTGCTTCTTGGGGCCCTTCCTGGCGGGCTTCGCCTCCTGGCCGGCGGCCGCCGCAGGGGTCGCGGCGAGGCCGCCGGCCAGGGCGGCACCGGCCGCCGTCGCGGCGGAGCGGCTGACGAAGTCACGGCGGTTCAGGGGCATGGGACGACTCCAGGTGGGGACTGCGGACGGACGCAGACGGACCGTCAACGGTATCGACGCGCGTAGCGGAACGCGCGTAGAAGTCTGCCCCGACAAGGCCCGGCCCCGATACCCCCCGAGCGTTTCCAACAGGTGAGATCTTGGCGACTCCCCGGTGCCGGCCCTGAGCCGCGATCAGTCCAGCGCCCCCGCCATCCGCGCCACCTCCCGGCCCAGCAGCACCGACGGATCCTCCCCGCCCGGCGCCCAGCGCTGCCAGGTACGGGCCCGCAGATAGCCCGCCACGGCCAGCGGCAGCTCCTCCCGCACCACCCGCCCGGCCACCCGCAGCGCCTCCCCGCACTCCTCGCCCTGCCTGCCCTGCTCGCCCGCCGCCTCCGGCGCGCGGCACGCCAGGCCCGCCACCCGCTCCAGCAACTCCGCCACCCCGGCCGCACCGGGCAGCGCCAAGCCCTCCAGATACCGCGTCAGCTCCTCCAGGCCCGCCCGCAGCTCCCCGCCGGCCGGCTCACCGCCCACAGGCCGCGCGGCGACGGGCGCGCCCGTAACAGGCTCAGCGCCTACGGGCTCAGCGGAGACCGGCGCACCCGCCACCGGCAGCCCCGCGCCCCCCGCCCCGCCGGCCCCCGGCCCCGGCACCAACAGCGCACCCACGCCGTACAGACCCGCCACCACCCCCGGCCACCAGGACCCCGCCACCCCCGTGAAATGCAGCACCAGCCCGACCGCGCCCCCCACACAGCCCGCCAGATTGCGCCCCGACTCCAAGTACCCCAACACCCGGCTACTGATAGCCACGGATCTCCTCGAACGCACCGTCCAGCGACCCCGTCCCGTCGAACAGCTTCCCGCCCGTCACCTCCGCGATCCCCTGCAACTGCCCCTTCGCCGCATCCCCGAACAAGATCGGGAACACCGGCACCGCCCGCTGCGAAGCCGGCAACCCCTGATAGAACGCCTTGAAGTCGGCATCCGACGCGCCCTCGTTGCTCTCCCCGTCCGTCATCAGCACGATCGAGGTGAACCGGTCATCCTTCGCCGCCGACTCCTGACGCTCCACCACCCGATACGCCTCCTCCAACGAGCTGTACACCGCCGTACCGCCATCCGCCGCCAACCCCCGCACATCCGCGTCGATCGCCGCCAACTCCGCCCGCGAACCCCCCGCCGGCACCACATGCGTCCGCGTCGACTTCACCACCGAAGCGAAGGAGATCAGCGTCACCTCCTCCCGATCCCGGAACCGGCGCACCCCCCGGGTGTCGTCCACCCCCGTCAACCGGCCCATCGCCCCCTTCAGCGACGCCAACCGGTCACCCCTCATCGAACCCGAGGTGTCCAGCACATACACCGTCCGCGACGGCCGCCGCAGCTCGTTCTGGTACGACGCGAGCAACCCGTCCGCCACCGCCCGACTCCCCGGGAACGGCAACTCCCGCCGCCGATCCGCCGGCAACCCCGCCGCCGCGGCCACCCCCGCCCCCACCGGCCGCCGCAGCGTCGACTCCGAGATCCGCCGCTGCACATCCTCCCGCAACAGATACGACGTCAACCGCTCGAACGAATCCCGCTCCCGCTGACCCGACGACGCCAACAACGCCAACGGATAGTCCGCCGACACCACCCCGTCCGCCGGCCGCACCACCGTCAACTGCGCATCCGCCGGCAACGTCCGGTTCAACGACAACAACACCGACTCGTAGTTCACCAGCGCTCCCACCCGCCCCGGCTCCGCCCGCGCATACGCCTGCGCCAACCACCCCGACGAACCCGAAGTGAGCTTCTGACCCGCGAAGAACCGCTTCAACGACGGCTGCGCCCTCTGCACATCCGCATCCGTCAACGCCGAATTCGCCCCCGAGAACGCCGACGCCACCGCCACCAACGTCGAGAAGCCCGAGTTCGACCGCGACGGATCCGCCATCCCGTACGCCAGCCGGCCCGTCGAAGCCGCATCCGCGACCTGCGCCCACGTCACCTTCGAACCATCGCCCCAGCCCAGATCCGCCAGCACCGAGGAACGCACCCCCACCGCCACCGGCGACACCATCACCGGAGTCTCCGAGAGCAGCTTCGCCTTCCCGCCCTCATCAAGGCGCAGATAGTGATCGGACGGGAACCACACCGCGTCGTACCGGCCGTCCGCCCGCCCCGCCGCCACCGCGTCCGCACCGTCCAGCGAACCCGTCCACTCGAACTGGACGGTGATCCCCGTCGCCTTCCTCGCCTCCTCCAACACCGGTGCCATGTCCTGAAGTTCACTACCGGCCAACACCCGCAGCACCCCCGGCTGCGCCGTCGTCGACACCACGCCCGTGGGCCTGGGCACCGGCGCGGGGGAGGAGGTGCACCCCGCCACCAGCAACGCCAGCCCCGCGACCAGCACCCGCCCACCCGTACCCGAGAGCCGTCCCATCACAGCCACCCCCTCACCGGCCCTTGGCCGCATCGATCAGCCTGGTCAGCACCGCGACCGCAGGCACCGGTGCCTGCTGCAGACCCGCCGCTGACAGGTCCGGCGCGAACCGCGGCCCCGGCTTCTCCGTCAGCCCCGCACCGAACGCCGCCGGGTCACCCTGCGGGCGGAAGCCGTACCGGACCTCCAGCGAACGCAGCCTCGGACTGTCACGCAGCAACTCCGCCAGCCGGCGGCCGCCGTCCGTCAGCCCGACCATCGTGTGATCACTCGACACGGTCGTGTCCGGGTACAGCACCACCAGATCACCCGTCGAACGCCCCTGCGCCGCCAGCGCCGCCACCTGCGACTCGTACACCAGCACCAGCGGATTGCCCACCCCCGACAGGAAGTCCTTGAACGGCCCGTCGCTGCTGGTCTTCTGGTCACCCTGGAGCGCCGTCAACTGCCGCAGCGCGTCCTTCACCCTCGCCACCCCGGCGTCGTCCGCCACCACCCTGCGGTCGTTCAGCAGGTAGGACACCGCCGCCAGATGCAGCGCCCCCGACGAAGACGTCTCCGGATCGGTGGTCGTCAGGTACAGCGAACCCGCCAACTCGGCATGGGCATCGGCCCCCTTCAGGCTCTGCCAGGTCCGATCCGCCCGCACGGCCGCCAGGTACTGCTCCATCCGCAGCGTCCACACCCCGGAGGACGACTTCTCCGCCAGGCCGTTGTCCTTCAGCACGCCCGCGATCCCCGCGTGGGCGACCACCACCAGCGGCGAGTAGAACGGGCGCACCGGCTCGCTCTTGATGCCGAGCTGCGAACGGATCTCCTCGGCCGGCGACAGGCTCGCCGGGAACGCGAAGTCGTAGCCGTCCAGCTTGGTACCGGCCATCAACCACGAACCGGTGGTCACCGCGTCCACCCTCAGGCCCTGCGCCCCGAGCTCGGCGACCACCTCCGGATCGGCGAAGAACTCCCGCTTCTCGGAGCCGATCACGCCCTTGACCACCGTGAGCTCCGGCGGATCACCGACCTGCCCGCGCACCACCGCGAACACCACCCCGCCCAGCAGCACCAGCGCGCCGAGCACCCCTAACAGCCGTCTCACCGACGCCCCCTTCCCCCACCACGCCCGGGGGATTCCCCCGGACCCAGAGCGTCCCGCCGACCCCGGAGCGGGGGCGTACGGGAGGGTGAACCGGGGGTGAACAGGCCTTCACGGAATGGCATCGAACACTCGTTGCAGCGCCACGCCTGCACCCGCCCGATGGGCGTGATCAGGCCAATCCGGACGTCGTGAAGATCTTGAGGTGGTCTTCCTGGGAATCAATCAAGCCAAGCTGTGAAGTTGCTGATTGACAGATCATCAGAAGTGAAGAAAGAGTGCACGTGATCATGGGTGGCGCCCTTCATGCCATCCGGGGGGAATGAGATGGGGGCTTCCACAGTCATGTCTGCGTCCGGTCGTGGCACCTCACCGGTATCCGGTACAACAGCCTCGGGCCGCCCGGCCCCGCCCGGCCCGCGCAACGCGCGACAGCGCCTGCCGCGAGTCGTCGGCACGCTCGGGATAGCACTGGCCCTGCTCCTGCCGGCAGCCCAGAGCAGCCAGCCCGCCCGGGCCGCCGCACCCAAGGCCGGCCACATCGACACGGCCCCTGACGCACTCACCGCCACCACGGCGGCCCGCTCCCAGCAGAGCCGCGTCGAGGTCGCAGACGCCCACACCGCGACCACACAGACCTTTGCCAACCCTGACGGCACCTTCACCGCCGAATCCTCCGGCCGGCCCCGGTGGACCAGGCGAGCCGGCGTGTGGACCCCGCTCGACGCCACCCTGCGCCGCACCTCCGACGGGACGTACGCGCCGGTGGCCACCTCCTCCGCCGTCGAGTTCTCCGGCGGTGGTTCGGGCCCTCTCGCGACACTGAACGTGGAGGGCGGCCAGCAGCTCCAGCTCCTCTGGCCGGACAAGCTCCCGACGCCGACCGCCACCGGCGCGAGCCTGACCTACCCCGACGTCCTCCCCAGCGGTGTCGACCTTAGGGTCACCGCCACGACGACCGGCGGAGTCGACGAGGTCCTCATCGTCAAGAACGCCCGGGCGGCAGCCGATCCAGGGCTCTCGGCCCTCAGGCTGGTCACCCGTACCAGTGCCGGGCTGACCCTCAAGGCGGAGGACGGCGACGGCCTCGCCGTCAAGGACTCCCAGGGCCGTGCCGTGTTCAGTTCGCCGCCTGCCCGGATGTGGGACTCCTCCGCTCCCGTGCCCGCAGTGGCGAAGAGCCCCAGGGCCGGCTCCGCCGAACAGCAGGGCGCGGACATCGAGGCGCGGCAGCCCCCCAGGTCGGGCCCCGACGGCCCGGGAATCGGGGCCCGCGAGGCCAAGGTCACCACCAGCGTGCAGGACGGTGCGATCGGCATAGGCCCCGACCAGGAGCTGCTGAAGTCGCCGGACATCACCTACCCGTTGTACATCGACCCGTCCTGGGCCTCCGGCAGCACCGGCGCGTTCACCGAGGTCAAGCAGGAGTACCCGAACGTGAGGTACTTCAACGCCGCCCCCGGCACCGGCCTGGGCGTCGGCTTCCAGGGCTGGAGCCAGCCGTCCGGAATCCACCGCTCGTTCTTCCGGATCACCGTCCCGCCCGGCCTGGTCGGCAAGCACGTCCTCGGTGCCGGACTGACCGCCACCGAGACCTTCGCGGCGGCATGCGGGCCCAACACCGTCCTGGCCCGCGAGTCCCAGTCGATCGCCGCGACGACCAGCTGGAACTCTCAGCCGGCCCTGGCTCAGGAAGGCGCCTCCGCAAGCTTCAACGGGCCCTGTAGCACGAGCGGCAGCGGCCCGTCGACCGCCGAGTTCGACGTAGCCAAGCCGATCGCCCGGGCCGTCGCCGACAACCGGCCGGACGTCACCTTCGCCCTGCTGGCGAACAACGAGTCCAACAGGCTCAACTTCGTCCGCTTCGCCTCCGACCCGGTGCTGTCGGTGTCCTACGAGGACGCCGCACAGGCACCGGCCACCCCCCTGGTGGCCTCCGCCGAGTACCCCGCCGACGACCAGCCGCACGGTGGCGTCGGCAAGGCCGGCACCTTCACCCTCAAGCCCGGTGGCACCGAGCAGATCGCCAAGTACAGCTACCAACTGGACACCGACGCAAAGCCGACCGAGGTGGCGGCGGCCGGCCAGACGAGCGTCACTCTCACGCCGACCTCGGCCGGCCGCCGCACCCTGACCGTCCGCGCCGTCGACACCGCCGGCAACGCCTCCACCCCGGCCGTGTACAGCTTCGTCGTCGACGCCTTCGCCTCCGGAGACCCGCACGACCTCTTCTACGACGCCGCCGGCCAGCTGATCGGCGTCTCACAGCCGAACGGCGAGAGCGCCCGCTACGAATACGACGCGGCCGGCAACACGCTGTCCACCAGGAACTACCCGTCCTCGGCGCTGTCCGTCCTCGCCACCGTGCCCAACCAGGCCCCGGCCGGAGCCAAGGTCGAAATCAGCGGCACGGCCTTCGCCACCGACCCCGCCGCGAACAAGGTGACCTTCACCGGCACCGCCACCCCCGCGCAGGTCGTCACCGCCGACCGCAACCGGCTGACCGTCGTCGTCCCGGACGGTGCCGCCGACGGCCCCGTCACCGTCACGGTCGGCAGCGACAGCGCCACCACCACCGAGAAGTTCAGGATCGGCGCCGCCCGCCCCGCACCCGTGCTGAGCGGCTTCAGCCCGGCCGTCGGCGCGTCCGACACCACCGTCACCATCACGGGCACCGGATTCGACCCCGACCCGGCGCGAAACTCCGTGTGGTTCCACCGCACCCTCGCCAGGGTCGTCACGGCGACGCCCACCAGCCTCACCGTCGTCGTCCCGGGCGCCGTCTCCTCCGGCCGGATCACCGTCCGCACCCCCGGCGGCACCGCCGCCGGGGCCACCGACTTCGTCGTCCCGCCGACCGGCATCACAGCGGCGGACCTCCTCGACGGCGGTGTGCTCCCCGTCGACGGCAACCCCGTCACCTCGACCGTCGCGCCCGGCAAGGCCCTGGTGCTGCGCTTCGAGGGCAAGGCCGGTGACAAGCTCGGCCTCGGCCTGTCCGCCAACACCATCAGCACCAAGTCCGCCCTGCGGATCCTCGACCCGTTCGGCCGGCCCTTCGCCGCCGAGATGTACGACGCCGCGTCGACCCTCGACGCCAGGGCCGGACTCAACCTCCCGCTGCCGGCGCTCACCACCAGCGGCGTCCACCAACTGCTCATCGACCCCGACGGCACCGGCAGCGGAGCGATCACCGCGGCCCTCTCCAAGAACGTCACCGGTAGCACCGGGACGACCGAACCCGGCTTCCAGTTCAACCTGGCCAAGCCCGGCCAGTTCATGGAGCTCACCTTCGAGGGCGAGAAGGAGAGCTGGTACAACCTGGGATTCACCGACCCGACCTCCGCAGTGCAGTACAAGTCGGTCTCGGTGACCCTGTACGAGCCCGGCGGCGCCAAGTTCGGCACCTGGCGCAGCTTCAGCCTGAACAGCTACGCCAGGGTCAAGACCTTCACCCCCGGCACCTACCGCCTGGTGGTGGGCTTCACCGACGCCAGCGTCGGCGGCGCCAAACTGTGGCTCTCCAAGGAACTCGACGCCGGGGCCGTCTCCCCTGACGGCGCGAGCGCCAAGGTCACCCTGACGCGGCCGGGCCAGCAGGCCCGGCTCGGCCTCGACGCCACCGAGGGCCAGCAGCTCGGACTCGGCTACACCGACCTCGACCTCAAGGCCGGCGGCCGGCTGTACCTTCCCGGCGTCTCCCTCATACGGCCCGACCGCACCCAGAACAACCTGTTCGGCACCGGCGAGGGCGCCGACCTGCCGAAGATCGCGGTCACCGGCCACCACGACCTGATCGTCGGCGGCGGCTCCGCCACCGGCTCGGTCACCCTCTGGCTCTCCACCGATGTCTCCGCTGGCGCTCTGGCGGTCGGCGAGGACAAGCCGGTCACCATCACCCGCGCGTCCCAGAACGCCCGCCTGACGTTCCAGGGCACCGCCGGTCAGCGGCTCAGCATCGGCCGCCAGGCCAAGAGCTACACCGGCGCCGTCTCCTTCACCGTCTACGGCCCCGACGGCAGGCAGCTCGCGAGCGGCTCCAGCGGCAATCTCGATCTGCCGGCCCTTGCGACCACCGGCGGCTACGAGATCGTCGCCAGCCCGAACAGCTCCGCCCTGGGGGACTACACCGTCCAGCTGTCCCAGGTGGTCGACGCCGGTACGGTGGCAGCCGACGGCCCGGCCGTCACCGTCACCGTCCCGCGGGCGGCGCAGAACGCGAGCGTGCGCTTCGCCGGGACTGCCGGACAGCGGCTCAGCCTCGGCTTCACCGGCGCCACCACCGGCTTCCGCTCGCACGTCGTACGCGTCTACAAGCCCGACGGCGGCCGGCTCGGTGAGGTCTTCTTCCCGAACGCCAACGACAGCATCGCCCTTCCGCCGCTCCCCGTCGACGGCACCTACGAGGTTGCGGTCGACCCGGACGCCGGGTCGACCGGCTCGGTCACCCTCACACTGTCCACGACGGCCGACGCCGGCACCGTCGCCATCGGCGGCCCCGGCGCCACCGTCGCGATCGGCCGGGCCGGCCAGGACGGCATGGTCTCCTTCACCGGAGCCGTCGGGGACGCCCTGCAGATCAATCTCACCGGTACCACCTTCGTCAGCACCGGCTTCAAGCTCAGCGTCATCAAGCCGGACGGCAGCGCCCTGGCGGACGGGGTCTCGCGCTTCGACGAGAGCCCTTACAAGCTCGCCACCACCCTGCCCGCGGCCGGTACCTACCGGGTGATCGTCGACCCCAGGGCCGCGGCCACCGGCTCCACCACCGTCGCCGTCAACCGGGTCGGCCCCCCGCCGGCCGCCAAGGCGGCTGCCGACCCGTCGGCCGTCGAGAACACGGCCGCCCCGGCCGCCGCACCGCGAACCACGGCCGACACCACCGCGGCCCAGTGCGGCCCCGAAACCAGCACAGCGGCCGAGCAGACCGCAACCGCCCGCCCCGTGATCGCGACCAGCCGCAAGAAGGCCCCCGCTCCCGGCGAGCCCGCGCCGGGCTGGGCCGCCTGCGGATTCCCACGCGAGGCCCCCGGCCAGGCGGCTAAGCCCGCCGAAACCGTCTGGAAGCCGAACGCCGACAACCTCGCCGGCAAGGGCTGGTACACCGACTACGGCACCGCACCCGACCCCTCCTACGGCCCTGACGCACCGAAGGGCACCACGGCCGTCTCCGGCCAGATCCTGACGGTGGCGGGCGCCCCGCTGGCCAACGTCACGGTGGCCGTCGGCAAGGCCACCGCCAGGACCGACGGCCAGGGCCGCTTCCTGGTCTCCGGCACCGACGCCGGCCACCGGGTCCTGCGCGTCGACGGCCGAACCGCCGGCACCGGCGACCGCACCTACGGGGTCTTCGACATCGGAGTGGACGTTCCGGCGGGCCGGACCCTCCGGGTGCCCAACACGGTGTTCCTGCCCCAGACCGACACCTCCACCACCGTCCACCTCGCCTCCCCGACCACCGAGCCGACCGTCCTGAGGACCCCGGCCATCCCGGGGCTCGAACTGCGCATCCCGGCCGGCGCGGTGGTCCGCGACAGCGACGGCAAGCTCGCCACCGACCTGTCCATCACCCCGATCCCGATCGACCGCACGCCGTTCCCGCTGCCGCCCACCCAGGTGCCGATCTACTTCACCGTCCAGCCCGGCAGCGGCTACCTCTTCCCCGACGGCGCGCAGATCGTCTACCCGAACTACACCCGCGAGGCCCCCGGCACGCGGATGATCTTCTGGAACTACGACCCCGACGGCCAGGGCTGGCACATCTACGGCAAGGGCACCGTCACACCCGACGGCTCCCAGGTCGTGCCCGACGCCGACGTCAAGGTCTACCGCTTCACCGGCGCCATGACCGCGGTCCCCGGCTACAACCCGCCGCCTGTCGCGCCCCGCCCGGGCCCGCGCGTCGGCGACCCGGTCGACCCGGCCACCGGCCTGCTCGTGGACGAGAACACCGACCTCGCCCTCGACGACGTCACGCCGCTGCAGTTGAAGCGCACCTACCAGCAGGGCGACCAGGACTCCCGCGCCTTCGGCGTCGGGATGAGCTTCAACTTCGGCCAGTTCCCGTGGTCCACCGGCAACATCGGCGGCTACCGCTACCTTGAGGTCGACGTCGTCCAGCCGGACGGCAGCCGGATCCACTTCCGGCGCATCACCCCCGGCGAGAAGACGTACGAGGACGCGTTGTTCCTCGCCGACCCGACGCCCACCGAGTTCTCCGGCGCCACCATGGGCTGGAACGGCAACGGCTGGGACGTCAAACTCCGCAACGGCACCACCTACGTGCTCGGCACCGAGGCCCCGCTGCAGGCGATCCGCGACAAGTTCGGCAACACCACCACCATCACCCGCGCCCCGGCCCCGCCCGACTCGGACGGCCACGTCCGCGCCCGCGGCCCGGTCACCCAGGTGACCTCGCCCAACGGCAAGTGGATCAAGTTCAGCTACGACAACGCCAAGCCGCCGCGGATCGTCAAGGCCGAGGACAACCTCGGACGGACCGTCGGCTACACCTACACCGCCGACGGCCACCTGGAGACGGTCACCAACCCGGCGGGCGGCGTCACCAAGTACACATACGAGTCCGGCCGGATGAAGACCATCACGGACCCGCGCGGCACCACCTACCTCACCAACGGCTACGACGGCCTCGGCCGGGTCGCCCAGCAGACCGCCGCGGACGGCGGAATCACCAAGTTCGACTACGTCACCGGCACCGACGGCAAGATCGTCGAAACCCGGATGACCGACCCGCGCGGCAACGTCCAGCGCTTCACCTTCAACGCCCAGGGCATGACCACCGCTCACACCAGCGCCCTCGGCACGGACGTCGAGCGGACCACCCGCACCGAGTACGACCAGAGCGGCGGCCGCCCCGCAGTCACCATCGACGCCCTGGGCCGCCGCACCGAGCTGGAGTACGACGACCGCGGCCAGGTCATCCGCACCACCGTGCTGGCCGGCACACCCGACGCCCGCACCGTGCGGGTCGAGCGGGGCGGCCCGTACGGCGAGGTCACCGCCCGCACCAACGCGTACGGCAAGGTCTCCAAGGCCGAGTACGACACCCGCGGCGCGATCCTGACCAGCACCGACGAGCTGGGCAAGAAGACCTCGTACACCACCGACGACACCGGCCAGGTCACCACCGTGACCGACCCGACCGGCCGCAAGACCACCTACGGCTACGAGTTCGGCGACCCGGTCACCGTCACCGACCCGCTCGGCCGGGTCCGGCGCAGCCTCTTCGACACCGCAGGGCGCCAGGTCGAATCCATCGACCCGCTCGGCAGCTCCAGCACCACCCGCTACGACGTCCTCGGCCAGGCCGGCGCCGTCACCGACCCGCTCGGCCGGACCAGCACCTTCGAGTACGACCCCAACGGCAACACCACCAAGGTCATCGACCCGCGCGGCGGCAACACCGTCTTCGGCTTCGACGCCATGGACCACGCCACCACCGTCACCGACCCGCTCGGCCGAATCGCCAAGCAGGACTACGACCGCAACGGCAACCCGATCCGGACCACCGCCCGCAGCGGCCAGGTCACCACCGTCGACTACGACGCCCTCGACCGCCCGGTCAAGACCCGCTACGGCGTCTCGGGCGCCGCCGACCAGGGCAGCGTCACCCTCACCTACGACGCCGGCGACCGGCTCGTACACACCGACGACTCCGTCAACGGCGGGACCACCGCCAAGTTCGACCCGTTGGACCGCCTCACCGAGGAGACCAGCGCCCAGGGCACCATCGGCTACGCCTACGGCACCGCCGTACGCTCGCGCCAGACCCTGGTCGGCGGACAGCCCGTCGTCGAGTACCTCGCCGACGACACCGGCACCCTCGTCTCCGTCAAGAAGAGCGGCACCGAGGCCGCCACCGTCGTCCACGACGACGCCGGACGGACCACCCGCGCCGGCGCACCCGGCGACGGCGTCCACCAGGACTACGACTACGACGCCGCAGGTCAACTCGCCTCCGTCAGCTACCGCAAGGGCGCCACCGACCTCGGCAACCTCACCTACAGCTACAACGCCGACGGCATGCCGATCCGGATCGGCGGCAGCTACGCCCGCACGGCGATCCCCGGCAGCTCGGCACCGTCCGGCTACGACGCCGCCAACCAGCTGAAGTCCGTCGGCGCCAACACCGTCAGCTACGACCCGGACGGCCACCTCACCAACGACGGCACCCAGAGCTACACCTGGAACGCCCGCGGCCAGCTCGCCTCGGTGAGCGGCCCGGGCACCTCGGCGACCTTCAGCTACGACGCCCAGGGCCGGCGCACCGCACGCACCGTCGGCGGTGTCACCACCAGCTACCTCAACGACGGCGCCAACCCGCTCCAGGAGAAGGTCAACGGCACCGTCACCACCACCGTGGACGCCGGCGTCGACAGCCTCCTGCTGCGCGAGAGCGGCGGCGTCACCACCCGCTACCTCACCGACCCGCAGGGCAGCACCGTCGCCCTCGCCGACGAGGCCGGCAACGTCACCGCCCGCTACCTGTACGACCCGTACGGGAAGACCGCCGTCAGCGGCGACGACAAGGGCAACACGCGCCGCTACGCCGGCCGCGAGGACGACGGCACCGGCCTCTACTACAACCGCGCCCGCTACTACAGCCCCGGCCTCCAACGCTTCATCAGCGAGGACCCGACCGGCTTCAACGGCGGCATCAACCTCCACGCCTACGCCCGTAACAGCCCCACCACCCTGACCGACCCGAGCGGCAACAAGCCCGCGTCGGCAGAGCACGCCGGCGAGGACGAAGGCAACGTCTGGACGGCGGACCTGTCCGTTCTGACGGGCAAGACCGCCGCGGCGCGCAACCGAGCCATCGACGCCGTGATCAGCGAGGATCTGGCGGATCTCAGGTTCACCCACCAGCCTCGATACAGCCCCTGGGTCAACACGGGAATGGCGATGCCCAACGAGGGGACCCAGATCGGGGTGAAGCGCTTCTCGAGCAGGAATGACCTTCGTAATACCCTGGTGCACGAAGAGCTCCACCACCGGTGGTTCGCGCGGAACGTCGAGGGCAAGCACCACCCGCGTGACGGCTCGGGCCACTCGGCCAAGTTCTACGGGACCGTGGACCGCTACATGCGAATGCGAGGCTGGTTGTGACCGCCCAGTCCGTGGAGTTCCCCCTGGTGTGCCAGGTCTGTGGCACACCAGGGGTGGCCTGGAAGGGCCAGACGCTGCGACGAGGGGAACTCCGATGGGAGGTTGACTTCCAGTGCGAGAACTGCGGTCTCACCAGCTGTGACTGGGACACCGGTGAGGCCCCGACGCACATCCGCGAGGCCCTGCTCTCGGCGTACGGTCCCGCCTGGCTCCGGGTGGAGGAGGCAAGGGACAGGGTCAAGGCCCTTCAGGTACTGCGCCGCACCTTCGGATGGTCCCTGGAACACGCCCGACAGGCGCTCGCAGGCCTGGCCTCGCCCGGATACGAGTGCACCGATGTCGAGGCGGAGTTCCTCCGGCTGGAGCTGAAGGAACTCGGCGTCCTCGCGGCCGTCGTGAAGTAACCCTGAGACCGGGTGCGCGGGAGGCTCTGCCGACCGCCACCCGGACCCGGCGGTACGAGGTGCGAAGCGTGCCCTCCCGCCGGAAGCTGCGACGGGGCGAGAATCGGTCGTCGGGGCCCGGGGACAGTCGCCGACATGCCGAGTAGGACGAGCCAACTGAGACGGGGCAGGTGCAGATGAACACGCGCAGGCTACGAGTTCCCCGGCGGCCGGTACTTGTAGGTCTTCTCGGCGCCGTAGCAGCGGCCTGCGGACCGGAGCAGGCACCCACGACGCCGACGCGTGATCCGCAGCCGGCACCGCCCGGTGCTGTGCCCGCCGTCGTCCACCAGCCCGGTGTTGTCACCGCGCCGCCGGCGGCGAGTGAGGTCACGGCCTACCGCGTCACCGCTGAGCACCGGGCGGGGCTGGCGGAGCTGCTGCGGCGGCTGGGCGCCGTGGCCGCTGCGGCGGAGGCGGCCGACAGCGTCACCGTGTCGGTCGGGGCGTCGCTGTTCGACGAGCGGTTCGGCCTGGCCGGACAGCGGCCACGCGGGCTCACAGCCATGCCCGCGTTCCCCAGCGACGTACTGGACCCGGCCTGGTGTCACGGCGACCTGACCGTACAGGTCTGCGCGGCCACCCCCGAGCGGACGGCCGACCTCAGCGGACGGGTGGCCCAGACGCCTGGGCTGGAGCCCCTCTGGCGCATGCCCGGATTCAGGGAGGGCAACGAGCTGGGCCGGGGCGGGCGGGCCTTCGCGACCAACCTGTTCGGCTTCCGCGAGGGCGCCGGCAACCTGGAGGCCGAGGACACCGCGCTGATGGACCGCCAGGTCTGGGTGCAGCCCGGCGCCGAAGAGCCCGCCTGGACGGCCGGGGGCAGCTACCAGGTGATCCGCCTGATCAGGTTCGCGATGCCGCTCTGGGACGCCGACGCCGTACCGAAGCAGGAGGCGGTGTTCGGCCGGCACAAGGACAGCTCCGCGCCGCTCGGCCACAGCCGGGAGACCGACACCCCCGACTACGCGGGCGACCCGACCGGGCAGATCATCTCCCTCGACTCTCACATCCGCCGGGCCAACCCCCGCACCGGCGAGTCGGATGCCAACCGCATCCTGCGGCGCAGCTACTCCTACCGGCTGGAGCGCGACGCCGGCGGCCGGGAGAACGCAGGACTGCTCTTCATGTGCTTCCAGCGCGACATCGAGCGCGGGTTCGACACCGTGCAGCGCAGGCTCCAGGGCGAGGCACTGGAGAAGTACGTCCTGCCGTTCGGCGGCGGCTACTACTTCACGCTCCCCGGCGTGGCCGCCGGTGGCGGGGACCACCTCGGACGCGGGCTGCTGGAGGCGTAGGGCGGCCCGCCGGCCGCCGGTTCACCTGAACGAAGGACACCGGTGGCCGTCTCGTCGAACTATCCGCAAGCCAGGGCCGGTTGCTCTACGGCCCGAGTGACCGGCTCGTTGGCGACCCGTGTGTCAGATTGTTCAACGAAGCTTCCGGCAACGGTCATACGGCTGTCTGATGGAACGTCGTTGTTACGCCCCGGTAATGCCTACGCTCGGAGATATGCGCCGAGCAAAAATCGTCTGTACTCTCGGGCCCGCCACCGACACGTACGACCAGATCAAGACCCTGGTCGACGCCGGCATGGACATCGCCCGACTCAACCTGAGCCACGGCTCCCACATCGAGCACGAAGAGCGCTACCGCCGGGTACGCAAGGCCGCCGACGAGACCGGCCGCAGCGTCGGCGTCCTGGTCGACCTTCAAGGCCCGAAGATCCGCCTGGACACCTTCGCCGAAGGCCCTGTATTCCTCGAACGCGGCGACGAGTTCACCATCACCGTCGAGGACGTCCCCGGCGACCGCGACATCTGCGGCACCACCTACAAGGGCCTCGCCGCCGACGTCTCACGCGGCGAACGGATCCTCGTCGACGACGGCCGGGTCTGCCTGGAGGTCACCCACGTCGACGGCCCCCGCGTCCACTGCATCGTCATCGAAGGCGGCCTGGTCTCCGACCACAAGGGCCTCAACCTCCCCGGCGTCGCCGTCTCCGTGCCCGCACTCAGCGACAAGGACGTCGCCGACCTGCGCTGGGCCCTGCAGACCGGCGCCGACCTCATCGCGCTCTCCTTCGTCCGCAGCGGCCGCGACATCGAGGACGTCCACCGGATCATGGCCGAGGAGGGCCGGGTCCTCCCCGTCATCGCCAAGATCGAGAAGCCGCAGGCCGTCGACAACCTCGAATCGATCGTCGACGCCTTCGACGGCATCATGGTCGCCCGCGGAGACCTGGGCGTGGAGATGCCCCTCGAACAGGTCCCGCTCGTCCAGAAGCGCGCCATCAAACTGGCCAAGCGCAACGCCAAGCCGGTCATCGTCGCCACCCAGATGCTCGACTCGATGATCAACGCCTCCCGCCCCACCCGCGCCGAGGCCTCCGACGTCGCCAACGCCGTCCTCGACGGCACCGACGCCGTCATGCTCTCCGGCGAAACCTCCGTCGGCAAATACCCCATCGAGACCGTCAAGACCATGGGACGGATCATCGAAGCCGCCGAAGAGGACATCCTCGCCACCGGACTCCCGCCGCTCACCCCGCGCAACAAGCCCCGCACCCAGGGCGGCGCCGTCGCCCGCGCGGCCGCCGAAATCGGCGACTTCCTGGGCGCCAAGTACCTCGTCGCCTTCACCCAGAGCGGCGACACCGCCCGCCGCCTCACCCGCTACCGCTCGCCCATCCCCGTGCTCGCCTTCACCTACGAGCCCGCCGTCCGCAGCCAACTCGCCCTCACCTGGGGCGTCGAGACCTTCCTCGGCCCCTTCGCCGGCACCACCGACGAGATGGTCGAACAGGTCGACGCCGCACTCGTCGGCCTCGGCCGCTGCAAGAAGGGCGACATCGTCGTCATCACCGCCGGCTCACCCCCGGGCCTCGCCGGCTCCACCAACCTCGTCCGGGTCCACCACGTCGGCGAACTCGACACCTGACCCGGCGCCACCACCGCGACGGCGCGCCCCCACGGGCCAGGGGACGCGCCGTCCTCCGGTCTCCCGCCCCGCGTTCCGCCCCGCCCTCATCACCGCCCCGCACCGATCACGGCCATTCCATTCGCGTTCCTCGTACGCCGCACCCGCACCCGGGCGGGCCGGAATGCCACGAGGTGGCACGATGCCCACCATCGCGGTCCTGGAGCGACCGGCGCTTGCCCTTCGCATGCGGCCCACGGTGGATCTGGAGCCGCTGGAAGAAGCCTGCTGAGCCGACCGCGCCGCCGGTCAGTACTTCGGGCCGATGTGGGCGTCCATGAGGGCCACCGAATCCTTGCGGGCGATCGAGACGTTCACGGCGCCGCTGGAGCGGGTGACGGCCTTCCACTGCACCCCGACGGCGTCGAGGGTGGCGGTGAAGATGCCGATGATGTCGGCCGAGGTGTTGGTGAAGAAGTACCGCGGGTACTCGCGCCGCTGTACGACACCGTCCACCGTCCGACTGGCCCAGTTGATGATCCGGCACCCGTCGGAGTGGATCAGCCCCCGCAGCAGCCCCCAGGGGTGCGCGTCGACGATCTCCTGTTGCCATTCGATGAGGGAGATCGCGCGCTCGTGCTTTCTCCCGGGTCCGTGTTGGGGGAAGATACACGGAAGGTGCTTTGAGTAGACCTTGACGTAGTGGCAGCCGGCGCTCTGGACCCGACACACGGAGTTCTCCGGCAGTACCGTTCGCATGGCTTGTGCGGCCGCATCCATGAGACCGGGCCACGCGTCTCCGCACGCAATGGACAGACTGGGAACGCTCTTCCGGGCCGACTGGACGATGTGTCCGTCACCCAGGTACAGGCCCAGAAGGTACGCGTATGTGCTCCCGTCGACAGGGGCTGCGTCGCACCGAAAGCATGAAGATCGATGAGGCCGGGACTGCTCGCCGCGGCGTATGCGGTCGTGGTGCTTCCAACTGCTGATGGTGCCGACGGGGATCCCGCAAAGCCGAGCGACCTCGGCGTTGGGCTTGCCGTCGCGAAGGAGCGAGATCGCGCGCTGACGGACAACGAGGCTGTGCATGCGACAAGGCTGGTCGAGCACGTAGTCTCGATGGGTGAGATTTCGGGGATCTTCACCCGACGTGATGAAGATCCCAGGAAAGCAATGCGACCTTCGAATCGAAGGTATTGTGCCCCGAGTGGGACTCGAACCCACACTGTATGGTGTTTGAGACCATTGCCTGCTGCCAATTGGGCTATCGGGGCCTATGTTTCGAAGGCGGATAGCCGCCCTCTGTGAGACCAACATACCGTGTCTGGGTAGGCTCGTGCATGCAGTACCCCGCCGGAACGAGGAGCCCCGTGAGCACCGCCGACGAGCAGCCTGAGCCGCTTGAGACCGAGTTGCCCCAGATCACCCGAATTGTCATTGCCGAGGACGAGGCGCTGATCCGTCTCGACCTGAAGGAGATGCTCGAAGAGGAGGGTTACACCGTCGTCGGCGAGGCCGGGGATGGTGAGACGGCGGTGAAGCTCGTCCAGGAGCTGCGCCCCGACCTGGCGATCCTGGATGTGAAGATGCCCGTGCTGGACGGGCTCTCCGCCGCCGAGCAGATCCACGAGGCGCACCTGGCCCCGGTGCTGATGCTGACGGCGTTCTCGCAGCGCGAGCTGGTGGACCGGGCGCGGGACGCGGGTGCGATGGCGTACATCGTGAAGCCGTTCAGCAAGAGTGACCTGGTGCCGGCGATCGAGATGGCCGTCTCGCGGTACACCGAGATGCGCACGCTGGAGGAGGAGATCGCCGATCTCACCCAGCGGCTGGAGACCCGCAAGCTGGTGGACCGCGCGAAGAGCGTGCTGCAGACGAAGTTCGGGTTGAACGAGCCGGCTGCGTTCCGCTGGATCCAGAAGACGTCGATGGACCGTCGGATGACCATGGCCGCCGTGGCGGAGGCCGTGATCGAGGAGGGCGTCGCCCAGGACAAGAAGAAGGCCGACGAGGCCCCGTCCGAGGGCTGATCGGGAGCATCCGAGGGAAGTCCCGAAGGACCACCCGAGGGAAGTCCCGGACGAGGACACGAAGAGGGGCCCGGCAGCCGAAGCTGCCGGGCCCCTCTCGGTGTGTGGCTCAGTCCTCGCCGAGGTACGCCTTTCGGACGGACTCGTCGTGGAGCAGGTCGGCGCCGGTGCCGGTGAGCACGATCCGGCCGGTCTCCATCACGTAGCCCTGGTCGGAGAGCGAGAGCGCCGCCTGGGCGTTCTGCTCGACGAGCAGGATGGTGGTGCCGGAGGCGCGCAGTTCGACGATGGTCGCCATGATCTTCTGCATCATCAGCGGGGACAGGCCCATCGAGGGCTCGTCGAGCATGAGCAGCTTGGGCTGGGACATCAGCGCGCGGCCCATGGCGAGCATCTGCTGCTCGCCGCCGGAGAGCGTGCCGGCGGCCTGCTTGCGGCGCTCGCCGAGGATCGGGAAGAGCGTGTAGGCGCGTTCGACGTCGGCGGTGATGCCGGCGGTGTCCTTGCGCAGGAAGGCGCCGAGGAGGAGGTTCTCCTCGATGGTCATCCGGGGGAAGATGTGCCGGCCTTCGGGGGAGTGGGCCAGGCCCAGCGCGACGATCTTGTGCGCGGGGACGGAGGTGAGCGGGGCCCCCTCGAAGGTGATCTTTCCGGAGGTCGGTCGGAGCAGGCCGGACAGGGTGCGCAGGGTGGTGGTCTTGCCGGCGCCGTTGGTGCCGATGAGGGTGGTGACCTCGCCCTGGTTGACGCTGAAGCTGATGCCCTTGACGGCTTCGATCTTGCCGTAGGAGACGCGGAGGTCCTCGACCTCGAGAAGCGCGGTCACTGGTCTGCCTCCGTGCTGGCGGTGCTGCCGGTGGTGCTGCCGCCGCCGGCGTTGCTGTCGGTTCCTTCGAGCGGGGCGCCGAGGTAGGCGGTGATGACGCGCTCGTCGTTCTGGACGGTTTCGCGGTCGCCCTCGACGATCTTCTGGCCCTGGACGAGGACGGCGGTGCGGTCGCAGAGGTTGAAGATGAACCGCATGTCGTGCTCGATGACCAGGATCGCGATGCCCTTGTCGCGGATGGCGAAGACGAGCTCCTCTGCGGCGCGGGTCTCCTGGGGGTTCATGCCGGCGGTGGGCTCGTCGAGCAGGAGCAGGCCGGGGTCGCTGGCGAGGGCGCGGGCGATTTCGAGCTTGCGCTGTTCGCCGTAGGGGAGGTTGCGCGAGAGGTGCTCGGCCTTGTGGTCGAGGCCGATGAAGGCGAGCAGGTCCATGGCGCGCTCGCGGCTCTCGGCCTCGGCCTTGCGGTAGCCGGGGCCGCGCAGGATGGCGGAGAAGAGGCCTTCCTTGGTGCGGGTGTGGCGGCCGACGAGGACGTTCTCCAGGACGGTCATGTTGGCGAAGAGCCGGATGTTCTGGAAGGTGCGGGCGATGCCGGCCTGGGTGACGAGGTGGGGCTTGGGCGGCAGGACGGTGCCCTTGTAGCTGACGGTGCCCTCGGTGGGCACGTACAGGCCGGTGAGGCAGTTGAAGAAGGTCGTCTTGCCGGCGCCGTTGGGGCCGATGAGGCCGACGATCTCGCCGCTGTTGACGGTGAGGTCGACGTTGTTGACGGCGGTGAGGCCGCCGAAGCGCATCACCACGCCGCGGGCGTCGAGGACGGGGGTGGCCGCGTCGCCGATGGCGTCGCGCGGGGCGGGGACGGTACTGGTGGTCATGGTGCTGGTCACGCCCCTGCCTTGGTGAGTTCGGGCTCGCCGCCCGCGAGGGGTGCGGCGGTGGTGGCGAGGTCGGCGTCCTCGTGGAATTCGAGCTGGGCCCGGCGGTTGGCGATCATGCCTTCCGGGCGGACGCGCATGAGCAGCACGAGGGCGACGCCGAAGAAGAGCAGCTGGTAGTTCTTGAGGAAGATCAGCTTCTCGGGGATGAGGTAGAGCAGGGTGGCGCCGAGCAGGGGTCCGCTGATGGTGCCCATGCCGCCGAGGACGACGGCTGCGACCAGGAAGGCGCTGTTGGGGGGTACGGAGGCGGCGAACTGGTAGGGGTCGGGCACGACGCTGTAGCTGACGTGGGCCATGACGGTGCCGGCGAGGCCGGCGAGGGAGGCGCCGAGGGCGAAGGCGAGCAGCTTGAGCTTGAAGCCGTTGATGCCCATGGCCTGTGCGGCGGTCTCGTCCTCGCGGATGGCGACCCAGGCACGGCCGATCCGGGAGTCGTTGGCCCGGCTGAAGATGATCACCACGAAGGCGGTGACGAGCAGCATCAGCAGGAAGTAGTTGGCGAACCGGCCGAGGACGAAGGATCCGAAGACGTGTTCCGCGCCGAAGTTGAATCCGAGGATGTCGAGGTCGGGGATGTTGCGGATGCCGTTGGGGCCGTTGGTGACCTTGGGGCCGGAGATGCCGTCGAGGCTGTTGACGGCGATGCGGAAGATCTCTCCGAAGCCGAGGGTGACGATGGCGAGGTAGTCGCCGCGCAGTCGCAGGGTCGGTGCGCCGATGACGACGCCGAAGACCAGGGCGGCTGCCATGCCGGTGAGGGCGGCGGCCCAGAACGGGAAGTGCAGGCCGGTGGGGGAGGAGCTGGAGCCGGAGACCAGGGCGGCGGCGTAGGCGCCGACGCCGAGGAAGGCGACGTAGCCGAGGTCGAGGAGGCCGGCGAGGCCGACGACGACGTTGAGGCCGAGGGCGACGGTGGCGAAGATCAGGATGTTGACGCCGACGGACGCGAAGTGGTCGTCGCTCTGGGTGAAGGGGAAGGCTGCTGCGGCGGCGAAGGCCGCGGCGGTGGCGGTGCCGCGGTGGCGGGCGGTGAGGGCGGTGAGGCGCCCGAGCAGGCCGCCGCGGGCCAGGGCCCAGGCGCTGAAGCCGGTGAGGAGGGCGAAGCCGCAGAACTGCTCGCCGCCCTCGGTGGTGATGCCGTAGGTGAAGGCGGTGAGGCCGATGGCCGCTGCGGCGATGATCAGCAGGACTTCGGTCCAGCGGTTCAGGGCCTTGGCGGGGGCGATGTCGGGGCGGGGGCCGACCAGGCGGACGAAGCCGCCGAGGTGGTGGCGCAGGAGGGCGCCGGCGCCGTTGGGCTTGCTGGCCTGGGCGGAGCGCTGGGGCAGTCCGAGGGCGCCGAGCAGGGGCAGCAGCGAGGCGAGGGCCGCGATGTAGCCGCCGGGTTCGAGGTTGGCGACGCCGCCGAGTTCGACGCTGATGGCGATGACGGTGTACCAGGTGACGGCGAAGCCGGCGGTGGCGATCAGCAGGGCGGCGGCTTCGCGGCCGGCGGGGGAGAGCCAGCGGGTGCCCTTGACGTCGTACAGGGGCAGGGCGAAGAGGGTGGTGAGGACTCCGGCGACGAGGGTGAGGACCTGGAGGCCGCCGGGGTAGCCGTCGACGGTGAGGTCACCGGGGAACTCGCTGGTCCAGGTCCAGTGGATGAAGGTGCTGGCCGCGGTGGCGAGGCCGCCGGCCGCGACGAGGGCCTTGGCGGCTGCGGGGGGCATCGGGATCGCGCGGCGGGTGGTGCCGGGCATGGCGTGTCGGCTCATGGTGTGTGGTCTCCCGCTTCCTCAGGCCCGGTCCGCGACGCGTTCTCCGAGTAGGCCTTGTGGCCTGACCAGGAGGACGACGATCAGCAGCACGAAGGCCCAGACGTTGGCCCAGGAGCCGCCGCCGAGCTGGTTCATGCCGGGGATGTCCTGGATGTAGGCGGTGGCCATGGCCTCCGCGACGCCGAGGACGAGTCCGCCGAGCATGGCGCCGTAGATGTTGCCGATGCCGCCGAGGACGGCCGCGGTGAAGGCCTTGAGGCCGGCGAGGAAGCCCATGGTGGGGCTGACCTGGCCGTAGCGCAGGCCCCAGCCGATGGCGGCGACGGCGGCGAAGGCGGCACCGAGGGCGAACGCGATCACGATGATGCGGTCGGTGTTGATGCCCATGAGCTTGGCGGTGTCGGGGTCCTGCGCGGTGGCCTGCATGCCGCGGCCGGTGCGGGTCTTGCCGACGAAGGCGGCGAGTGCGCCCATGCAGAGCGGGGCGGCGAAGAAGAGGAAGAAGTCGGCGGACTGGAAGGTGACGGAGCCGACGTGGTACGGGCCGCCGGGCAGCTGGGGGAAGCTGCGGCCGGACTTGGCGCCGGGGTAGAGCTGCTCGACGAGCTGCTGGAGCGCGATCGAGAGGCCGATCGCGGTGATCAGCGGGGCCAGCTTGGGGGCTCCGCGCAGCGGCCGGTAGGCGAAGCGCTCGGCGGCTACGGCGATCAGCACGGAGGTGAGCACGCCACCGACGAGCATGAGCGGAAGCGCCAGCCACAGACTGGTCCCGGAGGGGAGGACGAGGTAGGTGGTGAGTGCACCGAACCCGCCTGTCATGAAGATCTCGCCGTGGGCGAAGTTGATGAGCTGGACAATGCCGTAGACCATTGTGTAGCCGATCGCGATCAGCCCGTAAAGGCTGCCGAGGATCAGGCCGTTGGCCAGCTGCTGCGGCAGATCGTGCACCGCTGGGCCTCCGAGGGGGTTCGGTGGGTGGGGTTCGCTGCGTGGGGCTGCTCGAACCGGTGGTGTGCGGCGGGGGCGCTGGTCGCAGCGCCCCCGCCGGGTGGTGCGGTGTTGTGCTGCTGGTGCCGGGCGGGGCCGTGGTGGGGCCCTGGTGGCGGGGGCTGGGTCAGCCCTTGTAGGTGCCCGACTTGGCGACGGTCCAGGCGCCGTCCTTGACGACGTAGACGGTCAGCTGCTTGTTGATGGCGTCGCCGTACTCGTCGAAGCCGACGGTGCCGGTGACGCCGCTGAACTCGACCTTGCCGACGGCCTCGACGACCTTGGCGCGGGCGTCGGTGGGCAGCTTGCCGGCGTTGGCGCTGGTGACGGCCTTGACGCCCTGGATGATGGCCCAGGCGGCGTCGTAGGAGTAGCCGCCGTACGCGGCGTACGGGTCGGCGAACTTGGCGGCGGTGTAGTCGGCGACGAACTTCTTGGCGGAGTCGAGGGACTCGACCGGGGCGCCGACGGAGGTGGCGAGGTCGCCGTTGGCGTTCTTGTTGGCCTTGTTGATGTACTCGGGGTCGTACATGCCGTCGCCGCCGAAGACCGGGATGGTGACGCCGGCCTTCTTGAGCTGGTCGGTCAGCGGGCCGGACTGCGGGTACTCACCGCCGTAGTAGATGATGTCGGCGCCGGCCGACTTGGCCTTGGTGACCACGGCGGAGAAGTCGAGGTTGTTCTCGTCGATGTGGTCGGAGCCGGCGATGGCGCCGCCGAGCTTGGTGAACTCCTTCTGGAACGCTCCGACGAGGCCGACGCCGTAGGTCTTCTTGTCGTCGATCAGGTAGGCCTTCTTCTTGCCGAGGTCGGTGAAGGCGTACTGGGCGGCGAACGGGCCCTGGATGGCGTCGGTGGTGGCGGTGCGGAAGTAGGTCTTGAACGGGCGCTTCTTCTCGGTGTCGAACTTCTCGCCCTGGGTCAGCGTGGGGCTGGTGTTGGCGGGGGAGATCTCGACCAGGTTGGCGGCCTCGAAGACCTGCTGCATGGACTGGGCGACGCCCGAGTTCAGCGGGCCGACCACGCCGAGGACGCTCTTGTCGGCGACCAGGGCGGTGGCGTTCTGCTGGCCTTCCTGGGGCGACTTCTTGTCGTCGAGGGCCTTGACCTTGAAGGTGACGCCCGGAACTTCCTTGTTGTCGTTGGCGACCTTGGCCGCGAGCTCGACGGAGTGCTGGATGCCCAGGCCCAGGGCGGAGAGCGGGCCGGTGAGCGGCGCGTCGACGCCGATGGTGACGGTGGTGCCGGCGGCGTCGTCCCCGGCCTTCTTCTCGCCGCGGGAGCCACAGGCGGAGAGGCTGAGAGCTCCGACGACGGCGATGCTCACGACAAGCGCTGAACGAGAACGCACGATGGTCCCCTTCTGGTTAGGAAGGCGCCGCGCCTGATTTGGCGGGTGCCGGGTCGCGCGCTTGGGGCCAGGCCCAATCCGTTGGCGCGGTGACTGGCCGTGACTCTAGATGGCCTCGGGCGGCTCGTGGAGGGGTGCGGGCAGGCTGTGATTCTCTTGTTATGAGCACACGTAGGACTTGTCTCAGCATGTGGGCGTTCGGACTTGATACATCCGGTGGTGCTACGGGGCGTCCTGGACCCTGGCATGCTGTAAGACCCAGAAATGCAGGTGGCTACTGGTGTGTCCGGTTACCGGACGGTGCTGTTCGGTGCGCTGGAATCGGGCGTACGCGTCCGAATATCGGACGATGAGCAGGTTGCATGCAGGTTCCTGGAGAGTTCGAGGGTGTAATCGGGGCCCAGGATCTGACTAAGTGTCTGGATTGCGCGTGTATTACGTAGCGTTACATCCAGGAAGGGCAGCCCGGCGTCCGCCGGTGCCCTGGTGCAGTCGGTCACCAGATAGCGGACGTCGATGACCACCTGCTGACCGGGCGTCACCGTCCTCGGCAGCGTGCCGATGACCTCGGTGGTGATCCCCGGGTACCCCTGGTGGACGCCGAGGATGTCGTACGGATGTCCGGCGGTGGCCCGCGCCACCAGCCGCAGGATGAAGCCGTCCCCGGGCGCGAGGGCCGCGCCGACGGACCCCGTGTACCGGATATCGGACTCCTGTGCCGGGTACTGCGGTGGGGAGTTGGGGGCGGGTGGGCGCTGGGCGCCGGTCGGCCCGCGGGCCGTCGTGAGGGTCGCCGCGGCGAGCAGCAGGGCGGCCGAGGCGTAGAGCTGACGTCGCGTCAACTGCCGTCTGTGGCGCGGCATACGGGGGGCCGGCGGCCGGTGTTCGGCGCCGGGGCCCGCCTCGACGGGCCCGAGGCTCCCGTGCGGCCGCTCGCCGCCTTCGCGCGCTGTGCCGGACATGCCGCGCCCCCTATGCCTGGACCAAGGGCCTGCCCAGGTCGGGCGGTGGTCAAACAAGGGATTCGAACAAGGGGGCGGGCCCGGGCGGGCGGGTGGCCGGGCGGGTGGCGCGGCGGGCTGCCGGGGTGCTGCGCGACCCGGGCCGGGGACCGGGTCCGGGCCGGGTCGCGCAGCGGTCGCGCCGGTGCGGTCGGGTCGGCGCGGTTGTGCGGGCGCGGTTGCGCCGGGTGGGGCTAGAGGTCGCGCAGCATGCAGGTGAGGCGGCAGCTGGTGATCCGCCGGCCGGTGTCGTCGGTGATCGCGATCTCGTACGTGGCGGCGGTGCGGCCCTTGAAGACGGCCGTGGCCACGCCGGTGACCAGCCCGGAGGTGGCCGAGCGGTGGTGGGTGGCGTTGAGGTCCACGCCGACGGCGTAGCGGCCGGGACCGGCGTGCAGCATCGCGCCGATCGAGCCGAGCGTCTCGGCCAGCGCCGCCGACGCGCCGCCGTGCAGCAGTCCGTACGGCTGCTGGTTGCCCTCGACCGGCATGGTGCCCACCACGCGGTCGCCGGAGGCCTCCACGATCCGGATGCCCAGCCGGTCGCCGAGGTGGCCGCCGGAGAAGGTGGAGGGGTCCACCCCGAGCTTGGCGAAGTGGTCGAGCACGTCCTGCGGGACGTCCAGGAAGGGGGCCGCGCCTGTGGGGGCCGGGTCGGTCATGGTGGCTCCTGCCGCTCAGTGTCACGTCATCGTGCTGCCTGTGATCGTACGACCGGCCCTACCCGGCGGTAGCGTCCGTGGCCCCCTGCGTCGTCCGCGCCCGGGTTGTCGGTGGCGGGCCATAGGATCGGTCACCGGTAGTGGAATCGGCAGGAACGGGACGTTGACGTGGCTACGCAGAGTACGGGTAAGGGTGCGACGGGCGGCACCGGGGCCGGTCCGCGGCCCCGGCTGATGCTGCTCGACGGGCATTCGATGGCCTACCGGGCGTTCTACGCGCTGCCGGTGGAGAACTTCAACACCTCGACCGGGCAGCCCACCAACGCGGTGTACGGCTTCGCCTCGATGCTCGCCAACACCGTGCGGGACGAGCGGCCCACCCACCTCGCGGTGGCCTTCGACCTGTCCCGGCAGACGTTCCGCTCGGCCGAGTTCCCCGACTACAAGGCGAACCGCGCCAAGACGCCGGACGAGTTCCGCAGCCAGATCGGCCTGATCGGCGAGCTGCTGGACGCGATGCGGATCCCCCGGATGACGGTCGAGAACTTCGAGGCCGACGACATCATCGCCACCCTCGCCACCGCCGCCACCGCCGAGGGCTTCGACGTCGACATCGTCACCGGTGACCGCGACTCGCTCCAGCTGGTCAGCGAGCGTGTCACCGTGCTCTACCCCACCAAGGGCGTCTCCGAGCTCACCCGCTACACCCCGGAGAAGGTCACCGAGAAGTACGGCGTCACCCCCAGCCAGTACCCGGATCTCGCGGCCCTGCGGGGGGACCCGTCGGACAACTTGCCCGGCATCCCCGGCGTCGGCGAGAAGACGGCCGCGAAGTGGGTCAACCAGTTCGGTTCCTTCGACGAGCTGATGGCCCGCGCGGACGAGGTCAAGGGCAAGATCGGTGAGAAGCTGCGCGAGCACCTCGACTCGGTCAAGCGCAACCGCGTCCTCACCGAGCTGGTCCGTGACGTCCAACTCCCGCTCGGCGTGGCCGACCTGGGCCGCACCGCGTTCGACCGCGAGGCCGTCGGCCAGCTGATGGAGTCGCTGGAGTTCCGCAACACCAACTTCCGGGAGCGGATCTTCGGCATCGACCCGGGCGCCGAGCAGGGCCCGGCCGAGGCCGAGGTCGCCCCCGGCATCGAGGTCGAGGGGGACTTGCTGACCGAGCCGGGCGGGCTCGCCGCCTGGCTGGCCGAGCACGCCGCCACCGACGCGCCGGTGGCGCTCGCCGCCGTCTACGAGTGGGCGCTGGGCACCGGCCGGGTCCAGGAGATCGCCCTCGCCGCGGGCGAGGCCGCCGCCTGGTTCGACCCGGCCCAGCTCGCCGAGGCCGACGAGCGCGCCTTCGCCGGCTGGCTCGCCGACCCGGCCCGGCCCAAGGCCCTGCACATCGCCAAGCAGGTGATGCGCGCCTTCGCCGAGCAGGGCTGGACGATCGAGGGCGTCACCGCCGACACGGCGCTCGCCGCCTACCTGGAGAAGCCCGGCCGGCGCACCTTCACGTTGGAGGTCCTGGCCGAGGAGTACCTCTCCCGTTCGCTCACCCCGGCCGCCGCCGCCGAGAGCGGCCAGCTCTCCTTCGACGCGCCGGAGGAGGACGCCACCGCCGGCGCCCGCGCCCTGATGGTCCAGGCCCGTACGGTGCTGGATCTCGCCGCCCTGTTCGAGCCCCGGCTCGCGGCCGCCGGCGCCACCGAGCTGCTGCGCGACATGGAGCTGCCGATCGCCGCCCTGCTCGCCCGGATGGAGCGCACCGGCATCGCCGCCGACCGCCCGTGGCTGACGGGCCTGGAGTCCCAGTTCGCCGCCGAGATCCAGCGCGTGGTGGAGGAGGCGCACGCCGCCGCCGGGCACGAGTTCAACCTCGGCTCGCCCAAGCAGCTCCAGGAGATCCTCTTCGGCGAGCTCGCCCTGCCCAAGACCAAGAAGATCAAGACCGGCTACACCACCGACGCCGACGCGCTGACCTGGCTGGCCGCGCAGACCGACAACGAGCTGCCGGTCATCCTGCTGCGCCACCGGGACCAGGCCAAGCTGCGCACCACGGTGGAGGGCCTGCTCAAGACGGTCTCCGAGCAGGGGCGGATCCACACCACCTTCAACCAGATGGTCGCCGCGACCGGCCGGCTCTCCTCGCAGGACCCGAACCTGCAGAACATCCCCGTCCGCACCGCGGAGGGCCGGGCCATCCGCCGCGCCTTCGTCGTCGGCGAGGGCTACGAGTCGCTGCTGACGGCCGACTACTCGCAGATCGAGCTGCGCATCATGGCGCACCTGTCCGAGGACGAGGCGCTGCTGGAGGCCTTCGCCAGCGGCGAGGACCTGCACACCACCGTCGCCTCGCAGGTCTTCTCGGTGGAGCCGGGCGCGGTCGACGCCGAGATGCGGCGCAAGATCAAGGCGATGTCGTACGGCCTGGCGTACGGCCTCTCCGCGTACGGGCTCTCCCAGCAGCTGGGCATCAAGCCCGCCGAGGCGCAGGGCCTGATGGACACCTACTTCGAGCGGTTCGGCGGTGTGCGGGACTACCTGCGCCGGGTCGTCGACGAGGCTCGCGCCACCGGGTACACGCAGACCCTGCTCGGCCGCCGCCGCCACCTGCCGGACCTCAACAGCGACAACCGCCAGCGTCGTGAGATGGCCGAGCGGATGGCGCTGAACGCGCCGATCCAGGGTTCGGCCGCCGACATCGTCAAGATCGCGATGCTGCGGGTGGACGACGCGCTGCGCGCGGCCGGGCTCTCCTCCCGGATGCTGCTCCAGGTGCACGACGAAATCGTGCTGGAGCTGGCGCCGGGTGAGCGCGAGCGGGTGGAGGAGATCGTCCGCGAGCAGATGGCCGGTGCCTACCCGCTGCGCGCGCCGCTGGACGTCTCGGTCGGCGTGGGCCCCAACTGGGAGAGTGCCGCGCACTGACGCGTCGCGGGGCGGCGGGCCGCTCGCCGCCCCGCAGACCGGTTCGGGCGTTCGCCGGCCCGGGGCGGGTCCGGCCGTCGGCCGTCCCCGGGGGGATGCACTCCTCCGCGGGCGCTGGCCGCTCTCCTCGCAATGCAAGAGCTTGCAGCAAGTTTCTGAATCTCCTTGCCATCACCATTGACCCGCCGGTCACCGGCGCGGCAGAGTCTCGGTCACCACCCCTCGTACGGAAGGTGCCACCCCATGCCCGGACTCGCCCCGCCGGTCGCCGACGAGCGCACCGCTCTGCTCGCCTTTCTCGCCCAGCAGCGGCAGTTGCTGCGCGTCCCCGCGTACGGCCTGACCGAGGAGCAGGCGTGGGCGACCCCGTCCGCCAGTGAACTGAGCATCGCCGGCCTGCTCAAGCACGCCGCGCGCTGCGAGCGCGGGTGGATGGACCTCGTCCTGCGGCGCTCCACAGCGCCGCAACGCAAGGCGGACGAGTCGGACGCCCCCGAGTTCCTGCCCGAGCCGGGCGAGACTCTGGCCGGCCTGCTCGACGACTACGAGCGGGCCTGCGCGGAGACCGATGCGGCCATCGCCGGGATCGCCGACCTGGGCCAGGGTGTCCCCGTCCCCCGGGGGGTGCCGTGGTTCTCCGCCGAGATCGAGGAGTGGTCGGTGCGCTGGGTGCTGCTGCACCTGATCGAGGAGACCGCGCGGCACGGCGGCCACGCCGACATCATCCGCGAGACGCTGGACGGCGCCACGCTGTTCCCGCTGCTGGCCGCGGCCGAGCAGTGGCCCGACCCCTGGTTCCAGCCCTGGGAGCCGGCCGCGCCGCCGGCCGTGTAATGACGTTTGGTCAGACCCGTTGTGGTGCAGGACCGGTGACGCTTGTGCAGCGCCGCCCTACGCTGGGTGTATGCCTGTCAACATGCTGGTGAGCCGGCGCCCCGACTCGACGGACCTGGTGCTCCGTGAGGGCGGTGGCTCGCGGGCGTGGGCGGTGGGCGTGGCACTCACGGGTGTCGGGTACGCCTTGCTCGTCCCGTTGGTGCTGGTGGTGCCGACGCTGCTGGTGGCGCTCTGGTTGGCGCTCGCCGGGGCGGACGGGGAGTCGACGCTCGCGGTGGCCGGAGGGATCGCCGGGGCGGAGTACCTGATCGGGCTGCCGTTCGTCGCGGCGTACCAGGTCCGGCGGATCAGGCGGGTGGAGTTCGCGCCGGCCGAGGCGCCGCACTCGCTGCGGCTGGTCCGGGCCGGCCGGCCCGAGAGGTGGCTGCCGATCGCCGAGCTGGAGCAGGTCCGGCTGGAGCACACGGTGGTGGAGCCCTACCCGGGGGATCCGCGCCCGGGCCGGGCCACGCTCGCCCTCGTCCTGGTGCTGCGCGGCGGCGAGGAGCGGCTCACCCCCGTGGCGCCGGGCACCGACCCGCAGCGGCTGGCCGCCGCCCTGGAGGCGCTGCTGGGCGTGGCGGAACCCGCCCCGGGCCAACGGGGTGCGCCGGTGCCGGCGACCCCGGACAGCAGCGCTCCGGAGGCGGGCGGGCACCCGCAGGGGCCGCGGGTGGAGCTGGTCACCGAGCGTGTCGTGCGGGCGAAGCCGCAGCGCGGCTCGGGGTGGACGTCGGGCGGCTCGGCCTCGGCGGGCTCCGGCGGCGGCTGACCTGCGGCTGCTGCTCGGCGCGTGCCTGCCGGCTCTCGGTGGGCGCGGCCATGCCGTCCGGGGGCGCCGGTCGGGGCGCCGTCCTCGCTACTTCCGGGCGTTCAGCCGCCGGGTGGGTTCGGCCGTGCCCGGGTCCTCCGGCCAGGGGTGGCGCGGGTAGCGGCCGCGCAGTTCGGCGCGGACGGCGCGGTAGCCCTCCCGCCAGAAGGAGGCGAGGTCCCCGGTGACGGCGGCGGGCCGGCCGGCGGGGGAGAGCAGGTGGACCGTCAGCGGCACCCGGCCGCCCGCGAGTGCCGGGGCGGCCGCCCAGCCGAACAGCTCCTGGAGCTTGACGGCGAGCACCGGCCGCTCCTGGGAGTAGTCGACGCGGACGCGCGACCCGGAGGGCACGGTGATCCGCTCGGGCGCCAGCTCGTCCAGCCGCCCGGCCTCCCCGGTGGCCCAGGGCAGCAGCCGCCGCAGGGCGGCGGCGGTGTCGATCCGCTCCAGGTCGGCGCGCCGCCGGGCCCGGGAGAGCTCGGGCTCCAGCCAGTCGTCGGCCGCCGCGAGCAGCGCCGGTTCGCTGACGTCCGGCCAGGGGGCGCCGATGGCGCGGTGCAGGAAGTCCAGGCGCAGCCGCAGGCCCTCGGCCTCCGGCGGCCAGCGCAGCAGCCCGCCCGCGCCCTCCCTGGCCAGCCCCTCCAGCAGGGCGGCCCGGACCAGCGCGGGATCGGGCCGGCTGATCGCGGTGGAGGACAGTTCGAGGGCGCCCAGTGACTCGATCCTGCGCGCGGCCAGGTCTCCGCGCCGCCCGCCGGCGGGCACGCTCCAGCCGACCTCCGTCCGGCCGGTGAGCAGCGGCGCCCCGGCCAGCCGGGCGGTCGGCTCGTCCAGGGCGGCGGCGCGCAGCACCCGGGCGGAGGGTGATCCGGCGGGGCGGTCGGCGACCGCGACGGCGAGCCAGGGCAGGCCGGTGAGCGAGGTGCCGGGGGTGGTCTCGGCGGCGGTGCCCGAGGCCATCAGGTACGGGGTGCGGGTGCCAGGTTCGGGGCTTTCGTCGCGGGCCCTGGCGATCCGTTCGGGGAAGGCCAGGGCGACGACCAGGCCGGCCGCGAGGCCGTCCGCGGGGCCGGCGCCGGGGGTCTCCTCGATGCTGCGGCGCAGCCGGCGGGTTTCCTCGCGCCAGCGTCCGGCATAGGGGTCGTTGCCGTCGCGGACGGTGCGCCAGATGGCGCCGAGGTCGTCGCCGAGGGCGCGCGGCGGTTCTTCGGAGAGCAGGGCGACGAGTTCGGCGGCGCGGCGGGAGCCGACCTGCGGGGCGCCGTCCAGCAGGGCACGGGCGAGGCGGGGGTGGAGTCCGGTGCGGGCGATCCTGGTGCCGCGGGCGGTGGCGCGGCCGTCGGCGTCGAGGGCGCCGAGGGCCTGGAGGGTCTGCCGGGCGGCGGCCATCGCGCCGGCGGGCGGCGGGTCGGGCAGGGCGAGGCCGCGGGCGTCGGGGTCTCCCCAGCAGGCGGCCTGGAGGGCGAAGGAGGTGAGGTCGGCGAGGGCGATCTCGGGGGTGGGGAAGCGTGCGGCGCGGGCGTCCTCGGCCTGGTCCCAGCAGCGGTAGACGGCGCCGGGTGCCTCGCGTCCGGCGCGTCCGGCGCGCTGGCGGGCGGCGGCGAGCGAGGCTCGGACGGTGACCAGGGTGGACAGGCCGCGGGCGTGGTCGGTGCGTGGTTCGCGGGCCAGGCCGCAGTCGACGACGACGCGTACGCCGGGGACGGTCAGTGAGGATTCGGCGACCGAGGTGGCGAGGATGATCCGGCGGCCGTGGCCGGTGGTGAGCGCGGCGTCCTGGACGGACTGCGGTGCCCGGCCGTGCAGTTGCAGCACCTCCGTGCCGGTGTCGGTGAGCAGGCCGGCGACCCGGGCGATCTCGCCGACGCCGGGCAGGAAGCAGAGCAGGTCGCCGTGCCGTTCGGCCAGTGCGCGGCGGACGGTGGCGGCGACGTGCTCCAGCAGCAGGGGGTCGGTGCGGGTCCCTTGCGGGGGGCGCACGGCGCGTGGCGGGGGCGCCCAGTGCACGTCGACGGGGTGCGAGGTGCCGTGCGCCTCGATCACCGGCGCGGGCCGGCTGCCCGCGCCCTCCGCGCCCGCACCCGCGCCCTCCGCGCCCGCCCCTTCGCCCGCGCCGAGCAGGGCGGCCCAGGCGTCGGTGTCGGAGGTGGCCGAGGCGCAGACCAGCCGAAGGTCGGGGCGCAGGGTGGCGCGTACGTCGAGCAGGAAGGCGAGCGCGGTGTCGGCGTCCAGGTGCCGTTCGTGGCACTCGTCCAGGATCACGGCGTCGACGCCGGCGAGCTCGGGGTCGCGTTGCAGCCGCTGGAGCAGGACGCCGGTGGTCAGCACCTCGACGGTGGTCTGCGGGCCGGCCCGCCGCTCGCCGCGCATCGCGTACCCGACCCGTCCGCCCGGCTGTTCGCCGAGCAGCCAGGCCATCCGCCGGGCCGCCGCCCGGACGGCCAGCCGGCGCGGTTCGGCGACCAGGACCTTCCGGGCGGGCGAGGGGAGTTCGGGGACGAGCCCGGCGAGGGCGAGCGGGACGAGGGTGGTCTTGCCGGTGCCGGGCGGCGCCGCCAGCACGGCCGCGCCCCGCTCGTCGAGTGCGCGCAGCAGCGCGGGGACGGCGGTGCGGACGGGCAGTTCGAGCCAGGCGGGGTTCACCCCCGTAGTCTCCCCGACCGCCCGCCCCGCCGTGGAGCGAGGGGCCGGGCGGTGGGGGAGCGTGCGCGGGCGTCAGTCCCGCTGCGAGACGAAGATCGCGGTGCCGGGGATGAGCCGGCCGCGCAGCGGGCTCCAGCCGCCCCACTCCTGGTCCAGGTCCTGCGGCCACTGCGGCTCGACCAGGTCCAGCAGGCGGAAGCCGGCCGCGGTCAGCTCCCGGACCCGGTCGCCCAGGGTGCGGTGGTGCTCGACGTAGGTGGCCTGCCCGTGCTCGTCCTGCTCGACGTAGGGGGTGCGGTCGAAGTAGGAGGCGGTGGCGGTCAGGCCCTCCACGCCGGGCTCGTCCGGGAAGGCCCAGCGGATCGGGTGGGTCACCGAGAACACCCAGCGGCCGCCGGGGCGCAGCACCCGGTGCACCTCGCGCATCAGCTCCTCGGTGTCGGCGCTGAAGGGCACCGCGCCGTAGGCGGAGCAGGCGAGGTCGAAGGAGGCGTCGGCGAAGGGCAGGACGGCGGCGTCGGCCTGGACGACGGGGACGAGGGCGCCGCCGCGGGCGAGGTCGATCCGGCGGGAGTGCTGGAGCTGGCGGAAGGAGATGTCCAGGGCGACGGGCCGGGCTCCCTGGGCGGCGAGCCAGCGGGAGCACTGCGCGGCGCCGGCGCCGATCTCCAGGACGCTGCGGCCGCGCAGGGTGCCGGGGGCGCCCAGCAGGTGGGCGTCGGCCTCGTCGAGGCCCTCGGGGCACCAGGTGAAGCGGTCGTCGCCGAGGAACTCGCCGTGTTCGTCCTGGTACTCGTCGGCGTTGCGGTCCCACCAGTGCCGGCTGGCGCGGCTGCTCTCGGTGGCCTCGGCCTCGCGGCGTACGGCGTCGTTGTCGTCGTCTTCGGCGAGCAGATCAGGGGTGGTGGCCAAGGTGCTAATGCCCGTCGCGTAGGGTGGTGGCTGCGGAAAGCGCCGCTGTCCGACTTTGTCCCGTACGGGTCATGATCGGGCGGTGGCATCCGGGGAGCGGGCCCCTGCGGCTGCCACCCGGCACATCTGGTTTCGATCTGGTGTGCGGGGCGCAATTGGAGGATATGGCCTGATCCATACCGGCCTCCACCGTCTCGCCGCTGTTGGCGTTGACCGTGCCTGGCTGTCCCCGTATGCTACAAGTTGCGCTGCGGGCCTGCGCGCCTCGGACGGAGCAGGTCGCGCTCGCATCTGTCGAAGACCCCACGGTCGCAAGACGGACACCACTTTCCCGGTACTTCGGTACCCATGGGCGGTCGGTGCGCCGTGCTCTTGACTGTCCGGCTTTCGGTGGGAGCGATACGGGCCCTCCGCGTGGCATTACCTACGACTTCATGTCCGTACCGGAGCCCTTTTCCTAATGACGAGCCCCACCGACTCCTCCCTCAGCACCACCCCGCAGGTTGCGGTCAACGACATCGGCGACGCTGAGGCCTTCCTCGCGGCGATCGACGAGACCATCAAGTACTTCAACGATGGCGACATCGTCGAGGGCATCATCGTGAAGGTCGACCGTGACGAGGTCCTCCTCGACATCGGTTACAAGACCGAGGGTGTCATCCCCTCCCGCGAGCTCTCGATCAAGCACGACGTTGACCCGCACGAGGTCGTCAAGGTCGGCGACGAGATCGAGGCCCTGGTTCTCCAGAAGGAGGACAAGGAGGGTCGTCTGATCCTGTCCAAGAAGCGTGCGCAGTACGAGCGCGCCTGGGGCACGATCGAGAAGATCAAGGAAGAGGACGGCATCGTCACCGGTACCGTCATCGAGGTCGTCAAGGGTGGTCTCATCCTCGACATCGGCCTCCGTGGCTTCCTGCCGGCCTCGCTCGTCGAGATGCGCCGCGTCCGCGACCTCCAGCCCTACGTGGGCAAGGAGCTCGAGGCCAAGATCATCGAGCTGGACAAGAACCGCAACAACGTGGTCCTGTCCCGCCGTGCCTGGCTGGAGCAGACCCAGAGCGAGGTCCGCCAGACCTTCCTCACCACCCTGCAGAAGGGCCAGGTGCGCTCCGGCGTCGTCTCCTCGATCGTCAACTTCGGTGCCTTCGTGGACCTGGGTGGCGTCGACGGTCTCGTGCACGTCTCCGAGCTGTCCTGGAAGCACATCGACCACCCGTCCGAGGTTGTCGAGGTCGGCCAGGAGGTCACCGTCGAGGTTCTCGACGTTGACATGGACCGCGAGCGCGTCTCCCTGTCGCTGAAGGCGACCCAGGAGGACCCGTGGCAGCAGTTCGCCCGTACGCACCAGATCGGCCAGGTCGTCCCGGGTAAGGTCACCAAGCTGGTTCCGTTCGGTGCGTTCGTCCGCGTGGACGAGGGCATCGAGGGTCTGGTCCACATCTCCGAGCTGGCCGAGCGCCACGTGGAGATCCCGGAGCAGGTCGTCCAGGTCGGCGACGAGATCTTCGTCAAGGTCATCGACATCGACCTCGAGCGTCGTCGCATCAGCCTCTCGCTGAAGCAGGCCAACGAGTCGCTCGGTGCCGACCCGGCGTCGGTCGAGTTCGACCCGACCCTGTACGGCATGGCTGCCTCGTACGACGACCAGGGCAACTACATCTACCCGGAGGGCTTCGACCCCGAGGCGAACGACTGGCTGCCCGGCTTCGAGAAGCAGCGTGAGGAGTGGGAGCGCCAGTACGCCGAGGCGCAGTCCCGCTTCGAGCAGCACCAGGCCCAGGTCATCAAGAGCCGTGAGGCCGACGCCGAGGCCGCTGCCGAGGGTGGCGACGCCGTCGCCGCCGCCGCCGGTGGCTCGTACTCCTCCAGCAGCGACGAGGGCTCCGGCGCTCTCGCTTCGGACGAGGCGCTCGCCGCGCTGCGCGAGAAGCTGGCCGGTGGCCAGAGCTGAACCCAGCGGTGAGGCTGCCCTGCGGCAGCTGATCGGTTGACAGGCATGACAGCAGGCCCCCGCCCGGGGAACCGGGCGGGGGCCTGCTGCTGTTCGCGCGGGTTCCGCACGGCGCTCCGCCGGCCGCCGGCCGGTGTTCACCAGGTGAAGGAATGGTGTGATATGGCGCTCATCCCACACCCCTGGGCCTTTCAGGGCTTAGCGCCTACCTTGGGATGAGTTGCCCGATTGGGCCCCATCCGGCCCCAAGAGCAAGGCGCCCGCGTACATGCGACGAAGCACCGCTGTGACCGCCGAATCCAAGCCGCCCGTCGGCCGTCAGGTCGACGGGCGGCTCGCTGCCCTCGGCCGGTTCTGCTTCCGCCACCGGCGGTGGGTGCTCGGCGTATGGGCCGTGGTCCTGGTGGTCGGCGTCCTGATCGGCGGGCGGGTGTTCGAGGGCACCGTCGCCGGTGGCTCCACCGGCTCCTCCGAGTCGGCCAGGGGTGCCTCGGTGGTCGCCGCGGCCGACCCGGCCGAGGGCGTGGTCACCGCGGTGGTGGACGGCGCACCCGTCGACCGCCAGGACGTCAAGGCCGCCGTCACCAGCGCCACCGCCGACATCGCCCGCCTGCCCGGGGTCGGCTCCGCCGCCGACACCTACTCCGCGGGCCCCGCGCTGCGCTCCACCGACGGCAACGCCGGCCTGGTCACCGTCCGGATGGACGACGGCAGCGGCAAGGCCCAGCTGGACGCCGTCACCCAGCGCCTGGCGGCGATCGACGCCCCCGGTACGCATGTCACCGTCGGCGGTGACCTGGTCCTCCAGCAGGAGGTCAAGCACCAGACCGAGAAGGACACCCGGTTCGGTGAGATCGTCACGCTGCCGTTGACGCTGATCGTGATGGTCCTGGTCTTCGGGGGCCTGGCCGCCGCGAGCCTGCCGGTGATCGGTGCCATCGCCTCGGTCGGCGGGGCACTGCTCGCCATGTTCGGATTCAGCCAGATCATGGACATCGACACCAGCGTGCTGCCGATCGCCACCGTGCTGGGCCTGGGCCTGTCGATCGACTACGCGCTGCTGATGGTCAACCGCTTCCGGGAGGAACGCGGCCACGGCGCCGTCATCGCCGCGGCCGTCGAGCGGACCACCGCCACCGCCGGGCGCACCGTCGCCTTCTCGGGGCTCACCGTCGCCGTCGCGCTCTCCGGCCTGTTCATCTTCACCAACCCCGTGCTCGGTGCCGTCGCGGCGGCCGGTGTGAGCGTGGTGGTGATCGCCGTCGCCGCCGCGCTCACCCTGATCCCCGCCCTGCTCGGCTTCGCCGGCCACCGGATCAGGACACCGGCCGCGCCCGTACCCGACGAGGGCTTCTTCAGCCGGACGGTACGCCGGGTGCGCAAGCGCGCCGTCCCGGTGGCGCTGCTCTGCACCGCGCTGCTGGTGGCGGCCGGGGCGCCGTTCGCGAGCGCCGAGATGCGCAACTCCGGTGCGTCGGTGCTGCCCGCGAGCTCGGCCGGCCGGCAGGTGTCCGAGACCATCGACCAGCGCTTCCCGCAGGCCGCGGCGGCCCCCGTCACCGTGGTCGTCAAGGCCGCGCCCGCCGTCGCCCAGGCGTACGCCGACGAGGTGGTGGCCAAGCTGCCGGGCGTCAGTGGTGTACGGGCCGTCACGCCGGTGGGTGAGCAGCTGAGCACCGTTGACGTCCTGGTGCACGGCGACCCGCAGGGCGACCGGGCCAAGCAGGTGGTGAAGGAGCTGCGCGCCGACCGGGGCGGCCTGAAGACCTATGTGACCGGCGGCGCCGCCTCGGTGGTGGACTTCCAGCACGAGCTGCTGACCCGCGGCCCGTGGGCGCTGGGCATGGTGGCGCTCGGCACGCTGATCCTGCTGTTCCTGATGACGGGCTCGCTGGTGATGCCGGTCAAGGCGCTGCTGATGAACCTGCTCTCGCTCGGCGCCTCGCTGGGCGCGCTGACGCTGGTCTTCCAGGACGGCTGGTTCAGCGGCCTGCTCGGCTTCAGCCCGGCCGACGGCCTGGAGACGTTCATACCGGTGCTGGTCTTCGCTTTCGCCTTCGGGCTCTCGATGGACTACGAGGTGTTCCTGCTCGCCCGGATCAAGGAGCTGCGCGACCGCGGGCACAGCTGCACCCGGGCCGTGGAGCTGGGGCTCCAGCGCAGCGGAAAGATCATCACCTCGGCGGCGCTGCTGATGGTGATCGTGTTCGCCGGGTTCGCCGCCGGGGACATGCTGATGGTCAAGCAGATGGGCATCGCCCTCGCCGTCGCCGTCGCGGTGGACGCCACCCTGGTGCGCTGCCTGCTGGTACCGGCCGCGATGACGCTCTTCGGCGAGTTCAACTGGTGGGCGCCCGCCCCGCTGCGCCGCCTGCACCGGCGGTTCGGGCTGAGCGAGCACCTGGAGCTGCCGCCGATCGAGGCCGCCGTCAGCCTGCCCGGTCAGCGCACCGCTGCCCCGCTGGTCGCCGCCGCGCAGCAGTGAGCGCCCGGGCCGGCCGTCAGCTGCGGGCCCGGTAGGCGCGCATCGACAGCGGGACGAACACCGCCGCGATGCCGGCCGCCCAGACCAGCGACCAGAACACCGGAGCCGCGACCGGGCCGCCGGTCAGCAGGCCCCGGAAGGCGTCCGAGATCTGTGTGACCGGATTGACCTTCACCCAGCCCTGGAGCCAGCCCGGCATGGTGTCCACCTGCACGAACGCGCTGCTGGTGAAGGTGATCGGGAACAGCAGGGTGAACGCGAAGACCTGGACCTTCTCCGGGTCGCCCGCCAGCATCCCGACCAGCACCGCGGTCCACGAGAACGCGGCCGTGAAGAGCAGCAGCAGTGCGATCGCCGCGACGAAGCCGCCGAGGCCCGTGGTGATCCGGAAGCCGAGCAGCGTACCCAGGCCGACCATCAGCAGCATCGCCCAGAGCTGTTTGCACAGGTCGGCGGCGATCCGCCCGAGCAGCGGAGCCGAGCGGGCGATCGGCAGGCTGCGCAGCCGGTCGAACACACCCTTGGTGAGGTCGGTGTTGAGCGCCATCGCGGTGTACATGGTGGTGAAGAGCGCGTTCTGGACGATGATCCCGGCGAGCGCGTACTGTAGGTAGGCCTGCGGGGAGCCGGCCATCTGCCCGCCGAAGACGTAGGTGAACAGCACCACGAACATGATCGGCGTGATCGAGAAGTCGATCAGCTCCAGCGGGTTGTGCTTGACCGAGACCAGGCTGCGCCAGGCCATGGTGGCCGTCTGCCGCACGGCGGGCAGCGGCCGGACCTTGCCCCCGGCGGTGAGCTGCGGGGTGCCCGCGACGCTGGTCATGGCAGCCTCGCCGTGCTGCGGTCGTCATCCGGTTCGCTCTCGTCCTCGCCGTCGCCGGGTGCGGCCCGGTGGCCGGTGAGGGCAAGGAACACCTCGTCCAGGCTGGAGCGGCGCAGGGCCAGCTCGCCGACCGGGATGCCCGCCTGGTCGAGCCGGCGGACGACGGCGGGCATCAGCTCGGGGTCGTTGACGGGGGCGGTGATCAGCTCGCCCTCGATCTGGGTCTGCGGCCCGGCCGCGGCGCTGACCAGGGCGTGTGCCCGGGCGAGATCGCCGGGGCGGACCGGGCGCAGTTGCAGCACCTGGCCGCCCACCTGGGACTTGAGCTCGTCGGGTGTGCCGCCGGCGATCACCCGGCCGTGGTCGATCACCACGATCTCGTCGGCGAGCCGGTCGGCCTCGTCGAGGTACTGGGTGGTGAGCAGGGCGGTGACGCCCTCGGCCACCAGGGCGCGCAGCAGCTCCCAGAGTTCGCCGCGGCTGTGCGGGTCCAGGCCGGTGGTGGGCTCGTCGAGGAAGAGGATCTGCGGGCGGCCGACCAGGCTGGCGGCGAGGTCCAGGCGCCGGCGCATGCCGCCGGAGTAGGTCTTCGTCGCGCGGCCGGCCGCCTCGCTGAGCTGGAACCGGGCCAGCAGGTCGGCGGCGCGGGCGCGGGCTTCGCCCCGGGGCAGGCCGAGCAGTCTGCCGATCATCAGCAGGTTCTCGGTGCCGGTGAGGTTCTCGTCGACGGCGGCGTACTGGCCGGTCAGGCCGACCAGGGCGCGGACCCGCCCGGCCTCGCGCACCACGTCGTGGCCGGCGACCAGGGCCCGGCCGCCGTCGGGACGCAGCAGCGTGGCGAAGATCCGGACGGCGGTGGTCTTGCCGGCGCCGTTGGGGCCGAGCAGGCCGAGGACGGTGCCGGAGCGGGCGACCAGGTCGACCCCGGCCAGGGCCTCGGTCTCTTTGAATCGTTTGACCAGGCCTTCCGCCTGGATCGCGTAGGTCACGGCCGGCCTCCGCTGGGCAGCTGGGGTGGGTGCAGGCTCGGGCGAGTGCATCCACTCCACTGTGCCGCAGGGCTGTGACGCGTGCCCGTGACGGGTCAGTGGCAGGATTTCCCGAAGCCCGGGGCGGGCCCGGCGATCGCGCCGATGCTGCCGCACGTGGCGGCGGCCGGGCCGGCGGTGCCGAGCAGCAGGCCGAGCATGGCGGCGGTGACGAGCAGGGTCTTGCGGGCGGTGGTCACGGCGGGTCTCCGCGCCGAGCGGGTGGTGTGCGGTGTTCAGCGGGCGGGCCGCGGTGCGGGGAACCTCGGTTCACCCGTACGCCGGTCTGCGCCCCGCCGGGAACTCGGGCGCGGGAACCCCGGTGCGGGGCTCAGCCGAGGCGGTGCAGCAGGTCGACGCTGCGGCGCAGGAGCTGCTGCTCCTGCGGGGTGAGCCGCTCGGTGATCGCGGCCGCGATCCGGCTCTCGCGCCGTGCGCGCTGGGCGTGCAGGGCCTCGATGCCCGCCGGCGTGGCGGTGACCAGCAGTTTGCGCCGGTCGGTGGGGTGCGCCTGCTGGCCGACCAGGCCGGCCTCGGTCAGCAGGCTGACGGTGCGGGCCATCGACTGGTGCCGTACCCGCAGGTGCCCGGCGAGTTCGCTGGTGGTGTGCGGCCCCTCGCGGACCAGGCGTCCCAGTACGGCCGCCTGGTTCTGCGGCAGGACATCGTCCACCCGTAGGCCGCGGACCAGGGCGCCGATGGCGGTGCGCAGGTCCGCGGCGAGTTCGAGCGGGTCGAGGGGCGGTGGCGTGGACGTCATGGGTCAAGCCTAGCGGCAGGATGTACAGCAGAACTGCACAGCATTGCTGTATGGTCGCTGATATGCGACTGACCAAGCTGGGCCATGCCTGTGTACGCCTGGAGCGCGGCGGCACCACCGTCGTGATCGACCCGGGGATGTTCACCGAACCGGACGCCTTCGCGGGCGCCGACGCCGTACTGATCACCCATGAGCACTTCGACCACTTCGCCGAGGAGCGCCTGCGCGCCGCCCTGGCCGCCGACCCGGCACTGCGGGTGTGGACCAACGGCGCGGTGGCCGCCAAGCTGGACGGCGTCGCGCAGCGGGTGAGCGTCGTCGGTGAGGGGGACGCCTTCGAGGTGGGCGGCATCGGTGTCACCGTGCACGGCGAGTGGCACGCGGTGATCCATCCGGAGATCCCCCGGGTCGGCAACATCGGCTTCGTGCTGGACGGCCGGGTCTTCCACCCGGGCGACGCGCTGACCGTGCCGCCGCACCCGGTGGACACCCTGCTGCTGCCGATCGCCGGCCCCTGGAACAAGCTCGGCGAGCTGATCGACTACGTCCGCGAGGTCGGGCCCCGGCGGGCGCTCGCCATCCACGAGGCCGTGCTCAGCGAGGTGGGGCAGGCGATCAGCGCCCGGCTGCTCGGTGAGGGCGGCCCCGGCACCGGCGCCGAGTTCGCCCGGCTCGCCGCCGGCGAGCAGCTAGACCTGGGCTGACGCCCGATCCCCTCCGGCGGTTCGGCCCCGGCCGGCGGGGCTCGACCGGGGCCGAGCCCCGCCGGTAGCCTGGCGCCATGCTGAAGATCGGACTCACGGGCGGGATCGGCGCGGGCAAGAGCGAGGTGTCGCGGCTGCTCGCCGGGCACGGAGCGGTGATCGTCGACTCCGACCTGATCGCGCGTGAGGTCGTGGCGCCGGGCACCGAGGGGCTGAGGTCCGTGGTCGCCGAGTTCGGCCCCGGGGTGCTCCAGGGCGACGGCTCGCTCGACCGGCCCGCGCTCGGGGCCGTGGTCTTCGCCGACGCGCAGAAGCTGAGCGCACTGAACGCGATCGTCCACCCGCTGGTCCGGGCCCGCTCGGCCGAGCTGGAGGCGGCCGCCGCCCCCGACGCCGTCGTCGTGCACGACGTCCCGCTGCTGGCCGAGAACGGCCTCGCGCCGCTGTACGACCTGGTCGTGGTGGTGGACGCGGCCGACGAGGTCCGCCTGGAGCGCCTGACGCGGCTGCGCGGCATGGCCGAGGCGGAGGCGAAGGCCCGGATGGCCGCCCAGGCGACCCGGGAGGACCGGCTCGCCGTCGCCGATCTGGTGATCGACAACAGCGGGCCGCTGGAGCTGCTGGCCCCGCGGGTCCAGGAGGTCTGGGCGCAGCTGAAGGCCCGCCAGGCCTGAGGCGTCCCGGGCGGTCCCGGGCCGCGGGTGGCCCTGGGCCGCAGCCCGCCCGGGGGCTCCCGGCGCTCCAGGGCCCCCCGGGGCGGCTCAGCGCGGCTGGATCAGGTCCCAGCGGTTGCCGTAGAGGTCCTCGAAGACGGCGACCGAGCCGTACTCCTCGTGCCGGGGCTCCTCCAGGAAGGTCACACCGGCCGCGCTCATCCGCCGGTGGTCGCCCTCGAAGTCCTCGGTGTTCAGGAACAGCCCGACCCGCCCGCCGGTCTGGTCGCCGATCCGGGCCAGCTGCTCGGGCTTGGAGGGCCGGGCCAGCAGCAGTGCGCTCTCGCGTGCCCCGCGCGGGGCGACCACCACCCAGCGGCCGCCGTCCCCGCGCGGGGAGTCCTCACGCAGCTCGAAGCCGACCGCGTCGACGTAGAAGGCGATCGCCTCGTCGTAGTCGCGCACGAGCAGGGTGGTCAGTCCGATGTGGGCCATGCGGCGATCGTGCCACACCGGCCCACGCCGACCGCGTCCCCGCCGGGCGCGGGCGACCTGGCCCCGCCCCCCGGCGCGGACGGCCGGGCCCACCGCTCCACCGCTACGGCTTGCGCCCGACGCCCGCCCAGATCGCGACCCGCTCGTCGGTGGGCTGCGCGGGCTGGTCGGGGCGCCACAACGGAGCGGTGACCAGCCCCGGCTCGGCCAGCTCCAGCCCGTCGAAGAACCGCAGCACCTGCTCGTGGCTGCGCATGGTCAGCTGGGCGGAGGCGTTGCGGTAGAGCGCCGATCCCTTGGCCGCCTCGGCGGGGGTGGCGAAGTCGCCGGTGGCGTGCGAGAGGGCGAGCATGCTGCCCGGCGGCAGCGCGTCCACCAGCCGCCGGACGATCGCGTACGGGTCGTCCTGCTCGTCGATGAAGTGCAGGACGGCCAGCAGCAGCAGGCCTACCGGCTGCCCGGAGTCGAGCAGCTTGCGGACCTCGGGGGTGTCGAGGATGCCCTGCGGGTCGCGCAGGTCCGCCCGGGCGACGACGGCGCTGCCGTGGCTCGCCCCGGCCAGCAGGGCGCGGCTGTGCACCAGCACGATCGGGTCGTTGTCGAGGTAGACCACCCGGGTGTCCGGCTCTATCGCCCGGGCGGCCTCGTGGGTGTTGCCCGCGGTGGGGATGCCGGTACCGATGTCGAGGAACTGCTTGATGCCCTGCTCCGCGAGGTGGCGCACGGCGCGGCCGAGGAACGCCCGGTTGGCCAGCGCGCTGATGCGCACCAGCGGGCCGAGCGCGAGGACCTTCTCGGCGGCCTCGCGGTCGGCCGGGAAGTTGTCCTTCCCGCCGAGGTAGTAGTCGTACATCCGGGCCGGGTGGGGGATCTCGGGATGCAGGTCGGTGGGCGTGCGCCGCTCGTCGCCCTCGCCGGACAACCAGTCCTGTGTGATGTCCTGATGATCGGTCATCCGTGCCTCCCCGTAGGCTGATCCACCCCGTTTCCGGCAGCATAGGTGCGAGTCGGGGCCGGGAACGACCGCTTTCGGTAACTCGCACGGCGGCTCCACCGGCCCCCCGCACCACCGGTACCCCATCCGCACCGGCTACCCCACCGGGTCGGCCGCCGCCCCGGGCTCCGGCCCCGACGCGGGATCGCGGGTGAGCAGGTACCGGGCGCCCGGGCCGGCCGTGCCCGCGCGGTCGTCGGCGTTGTAGAGCGCGCATTTCGACAGCGACAGGCAGCCGCAGCCGATGCAGCCGGTCAGCTTGACCTTGAGCTGCTCCAGCTCGGCGATCTGCTCGTCGATCCTGGACTGCCAGGACTGCGCGACGCCGTTCCACTCGGCCGGGCTGGGTGCGCGGTTCTCGGGCAGGCGGTCCAGGGCGGTGCGGGCCTCCTCCAGCGAGAGTCCGACCCGCTGGGCGGCCCGCACGAAGGCGACCCTGCGCAGCGCGGCCCGGGCGAAGCGCCGCTGGCCGCCGGTGGTGCGCTCGGAGTGGATCAGCCCGAGGCTCTCGTAGTAGCGCAGTGCGGAGGTGGCGAGCCCGCTGCGCCGGGAGAGCTGACCGATGGTCAGCAGGTCATGTCGGTTCGGTCCCATGGCAGTAGAGGATAGCGCTTGACCTCAAGCTGACTTGAAGTTGCAAGCTCTTCCCATGACCACCGCAGAGACCACCGCAGAGATCACCGCAGGCCGCGCCGCAGCGGCCATCGCGCCGCCGCCGCACGAGTTCCAGGACCTGTCCCGCCTGCTGGCCCTGATGACGGGCGCCGAGAAGCACGGGCCCGCCGCCACCTCCACCCTCGACGTCCTCTGGGTCCTCTACGACCGGGTGCTGCGCGTGGGCCCCGACACCGCCGGCAGCCGCGACCGCGACCGCTTCCTGCTCTCCAAGGGCCACGGCCCGATGGCCTACTACGCGGTGCTCGCCGCCAAGGGATTCCTGTCGCCCGACGTGCTGCCGAGCTTCGGCGGGTACGACTCGCCGCTCGGCCACCACCCGGACCGGCTGCTCGTCCCCGGGGCGGAGATCTCCTCCGGTTCGCTCGGGCACGGCCTGCCGCTGGCGGTGGGCACCGCGCTCGGGCTCCGGGCCCAGAGCCTGACCGACCCCGCGGTGTGGGTGCTGGTCGGGGACGCCGAGTTCGACGAGGGCTCCAACCACGAGGCGGTGGCCTTCGCCGGGGCGGCCGCGCTGGATCGGCTGCACACCGTCGTCATCGACAACTCCTCGGCCACGCACGGCTGGCGCGGTGGCATCGCGGCCCGCTTCGAGGCCGAGGGCTGGTCGACGGCGACCGTCGACGGCCGCGACCACCAGGCCCTCTACGAGGCCTTCACCACCCCGCACCCGGGCCGGCCGCACGCCGTGGTCGCCCGCGTCGAGCCCAAGAACCTGTGAGCCCCTGACCTCTGACCCCCTGCTCTCCTCCCCTCCTCCCTCCTTCGCCCCGAACCACCGCCACCGCAAGGGACTTCACCGATGGACACCATGCGCGAACGCTTCCTGGACGTCACCACCCGCCTGCTCGACGAGGACCCGCGGCTGGCCGTCGTGCTCGCCGACATCAGCGCCGCCGGCTTCAGCACGGCCGCCGAGCGCCACCCCGAGCGGGTGATCAACGTCGGCATCCGCGAGCAACTGCTGATCGGCGCGGCCGGCGGCCTGGCACTGGCGGGCCTGCGCCCGATCGCCCACACGTTCGCCAGCTTCCTGGTCGAGCGCCCCTTCGAGCAGGTCAAGCTGGACCTCGTCCACCAGGGCGTCGGCGCGGTCCTGGTCAGCGCCGCCGGCTCCTACGACTGGCCCGCCGGGGGCCGCACCCACATGTCCCCGGGCGACGTCGCGCTGCTGGACACCCTCCCCGACTGGACGGTCCACGTGCCCGGCCACCCCGACGAGGCCGAGACCCTGCTGCGCCACGCCGTCGCGGACGGCGACCGCAACGTCTACGTCCGCCTCTCCGAGCACCGCAACGCGGCGGCCCGGCCGGTGACACCGGGCCGGTTCAGCACGATCCGCACCGGCCGGGGCGGCGTGGTGCTGGCCGTCGGCCCGATGCTGGACGCCGTCCTGGAGGCCACCGAGGGCCTGGACGTCACCGTCCTGTACGCCGCGACCGTGCGGCCCTTCGACGCGGAGGGTCTGCGCGCGGCCGTCGGCGGGCCGGCGCAGGCGGTCATCGTCGAGCCGTACCTGGCGGGCACCTCGCAGCGTGAGGCGCACCTGGCCCTGGACGCCCTGCCGCACCGGGTCCTGGCCCTGGGCGTGCCCAAGGCCGAGCACCGCCACTACGGCTCCATCGACGAGCACCTCGCCGCGTACGGCCTGGACGCCCGCTCACTGCGCGAGCGGATCGCCGGCTTCCTGCGCTAGCGGCTTGCGGGCACCCCGTCCGTCAGGCCGTGCGCACCACGGCGCAGGCCTGCGGCGCCAGTACCAGAGCGTCGCCCGGCGCGCCGGGCTCCTCGGCGCTCGGCTCGTACCCGCCGAACGCCGCGAGCACCCCGTCGTACCGGCCGCCGAGCGGCACGGCGCGGGCCTCGGTCGGGTCGAGGTTGACCGCGACCCGGTACGGGCCCCGGTGCACCACCAGCCAGCGCTCCCGCTCGTCGTGGCGGACCCGGACGGCCCCGAGATCCCCGTCGCCGAGCTCCGGGTGGGCGCGCCGCAGCCGGATCAGCGTCCGGTACCAGTCGAGCAGGGCGGCGTGCGGCTGCCGCGCCGGCTCGCTCCAGTCCAGCGTCGAGGCCAGCACGGTGGCCGGCGCCTGTGGGTCGGGGATGTTCTCGGCCTGCCAGCCGTGTTCGGCGAACTCCCGCCGCCGGCCCTGGCGGACGGCCTCCGCGAGGCCCGGGTCGGTGTGGTCGGTGAAGTACTGCCAGGGCGTGCCGGCGCCCCACTCCTCGCCCATGAACAGCATCGGTGTGAACGGCGAGGTGAGCACCAGCGCCGCACCGGCGGCGAGCGGCCCGGGGCCGAGGGCGGCGGAGAGCCGGTCGCCCAGGGCCCGGTTGCCGACCTGGTCGTGGGTCTGCAGGTAGCCCAGCAGCCGGTGCCCGTACCCGGTGGGGAACGGCCGGCCGTGGCTGCGGCCCCGGGAGGAGGACCAGCTGCCGTCGTGGAACCAGCCGCCGGTGAGCACCTTGGCGAGCGCGGCCAGCGGCTCGCGGGCGAAGTCGCCGTAGTAGCCGCGGGATTCGCCGGTCAGGGCGGCGTGCAGGGCGTGGTGGAGGTCGTCGCTCCACTGGGCGGTGATGCCCTGGCCGCCGCACTGGCGGGGGGTGGTGGTGCGCGGGTCGTTGAGGTCGGACTCCGCGATCAGGAACAGCGGGCGGCTGGTGGCGGCCGCCAGCCGGTCGACCTCGGTGGCGAGCTGCTCCAGGAAGTGCACCGCCCGGGTGTCCACCAGGGCGTGCACGGCGTCCAGTCGCAGGCCGTCGATCCGGTAGTCGCGCAGCCAGGCCAGCGCGCTGCCGATCAGGTACTCCCGCACCTCGTCGGAGCCGGGGGCGTCCAGGTTGACGGCCGAACCCCAAGGGGTGTGGTGGCGGTCGGTGAAGTACGGGCCGAAGGCGGGCAGGTGGTTGCCGGACGGGCCGAGGTGGTTGTGCACAACGTCCAGGACGACGCCCAGGCCCTTGCGGTGAGCGGTGTCGACAAATCGCTTCAATCCGTCGGGGCCGCCGTACGGCTCGTGCACGGCCCAGAGCGAGACCCCGTCGTAGCCCCAGCCGTGCCGCCCCGGGAACGGGCTCACGGGCATCAGCTCGACGAAGTCCACGCCGAGATCGACCAGGTGGTCGAGCCTGGCGGCGGCCGCGTCGAAGGTCCCCGCCGGGGTGAAGGTGCCCACGTGCAGCTCGTACAGCACCGCGCCGGGCAGCGGACGCCCGCGCCACCGGCTCTCGGACCAGCGGAAGGCGTCGTGGTCCACCGGCCGGCTCGGCCCGTCCGGTCCGAACGGCTGGCGGGCGGAGCGGGGGTCGGGCAGCGCCGGGCCGGCGCCGTCCAGGCGGAAGGCGTAGTCGCCGGCGGGCGCGGTGCCGTGCCACCAGCCCGCCCGTCCGGGCACCGGCTCCAGGTGGAAGCGGCTGCCCTCGATCTCGACCTCCACCCGGGAGGCCTGCGGAGCCCACACCTCGTACCTGCTCACGCCCGCCCCCCGCGCGAAGTGTCCCCGGCCCCGCGCTGCCCGGCCCCGGGGTGCCCGCCCCCACGTTCCGCGGGCGCGCCCGGCGGCCGTGGCGCCCCGCGGGTGAGCAGCGCGACCGGGTAGCGGGCGAACAGCTCGGCGGCCGGTACCGGGCCCGGCGGATGGCGGCGCAGGCTCAGCAGGTCCGTCCACTCGTCGCCGCCACCGCCGGGCAGCTCCAGTACGGTGTCCTGCCAGCCGCCGGCCCGCTCCAGCCCGAACGGGAGCCGGGTGACGGCGGTGACCACGTCCTCGCCGCGGGCGAAGGCCAGCAGGTGGTCCGAGGCCATGTCCCGGGTGGCCAGGCGGCGGTAGCGGCCGAGCGGGCGCTCGCGGCGCAGGTGCAGCGCGGTCGCGGTGAGGTGGAGCTTCTCCCGGGCCAGATCGGCGCCGACGGCGCTCAGCCGGGCGGTCGCCGCGTCGGTCAGCCGCACGGCGAGCGCGCCCAGGTCCACCGGCCCGCGGTTGTCCGGGTCGACCAGTGTGTACAGCGGCTCCTCGCTGCCCTGGTACACGTCCGGCACCCCCGGCACGGTCAGGTGCAGCAGCGCGGCGGACAGGCTGTTGACGCGGGCGTAGGGCGCGATGGCCTCGACGAAGCCCTCGATCCGCGGCAGCAGCCCCGGGTGGCCGTACACCGCGCGGGCGTAGTCGGTCAGGGCCCGCTCGAAGCGGGTGTCCGGGGCCGTCCAGGAGGTCTGGAGCTTGGCCTCCCGGGCGGCCTTGAGCAGCGCCGTCACCAGGCGCTCGGGGCTCAGCGGCCAGGCGGCGACCAGGGTCTGCCAGAGCAGCCAGGCACCGTTGCGGTCGGGGCCGGGGCCGGCGGCGCGGGTCCAGGCCTCGGCCTCGTCGGCCCACAGCTGCGGCTGCTCGGCGAGCACGGCGAGCCGGGCGCGGGCGTCCGCGCTGCGCTTGGTGTCGTGGGTGGAGAGCACCGTCATGGTGTGCGGCCAGTGCTGCTCGATGTACTCGCACCAGCTGTGGAAGGCGTCCCGGCTCAGGCCCGGCCTGGCCGGCTCGCCACCCACCTCGTTCAGGCTGAGCAGGGCGTTCCAGCGGTAGAAGGCGGTGTCCTCGACGCCCTTGGCGGCGACGGCGGAGGCGGTCTGCGCGAAGCGGACGCAGAACTCGTCCTTGGCGGGGCCGCTGCCGAGCCGGCCCAGCGTCAGCGCGGCCACCAGCCGGTCCGTCCCGGACGGCTGCCCGTCCTCCTCGCCCAGCGCGGCCCGCACCTGCTCGACCGCGGCCTCGGGTGCGTTCTCGCCGGGGCGTACGTAGGGGCGGTAGACGGGGTAGCGGGTGAGCAGCCGGTGCAGGGACTCGCGCAGCTGCCAGGGGGAGTGGTCGGCGAGAGCCGGGTCCTCGGCGCAGATCCGCCCGGCGAGCCGCACCAGCCGCTCCACCTCGGCGGCCAGTTCCCCGTGCGGGGAGGTCAGTTGGGCCCGCCCCCGGTGGGCGGCGGCCAGCGCGGGGTGCGGGTCGGTGCACAGCGGCCGGTCTGCCCGCGGGTGCCCGTCCGCGCCGGCGGTGAAGTGCTCGTAGGCGCCGGCCAGCCGGGCGGCGCCGGAGTGGTCGGTGAGGACGCCGTCGATGCGCCGCAGGGCGTCGTAGCCGGTGGTGCCGGCGCACGGCCAGTCGGCGGGCAGCAGCTCCTCGCCGGTGAGGATCTTCTCGACCACGGTGTACGCGCCGCCGGTGGCCTCGGCCAGCCGCTCCAGGTAGCCGCGCGGGTCGGCCAGGCCGTCGGGGTGGTCGATCCGGAAGCCGTCCAGGACACCGTCGGCGTGCAGCCGCAGCAGTGTCGCGTGGGTGGCCTCGAACACCTCGGGGACCTCGACCCGGACCGCGATCAGGTCGTTCACGGTGAAGAAGCGGCGGTAGTTGAGCTCGGTGCGGGCCAGCTGCCACCAGGCGAGGCGGTACCACTGGCGTTCCAGCAGTTCGGCCAGCGGCAGCCGCTCCGTGCCGGGCCGCAGCGGGAAGGTGTGCTCGTGGTGGCGCAGCACGTCGCCGTCGACGGTCAGTTCGCCGAGCACCGCGCCCAGCCGGTCGCCGAGCAGCGGCAGCAGCAGCCGGCCGCGCTCGGGTGCGTCCACCGGGCCGGGCTGGGCGCTCCAGTCGATGTCGAACCAGCGGGCGTACGGGGAGTCGGGGCCGTCCCGCAGGACGTGCCATAGCGGCTGGTTGAGCCGCTCGGGGACGGGCACGGCCATGTGGTTGGGCACCACGTCGGCGATCAGCCGCAGGCCGTGCCGGTGTGCCTCGGCGGCGAGTGCGCGCAGCGCCTGCTCGCCGCCGAGCTGCTCGCTGATCCGGCCGTGGTCGACGGTGTCGTACCCGTGGGTCGAGCCGGCCACCGCCTCCAGCAGCGGGGAGAGGTGTAGGTGTGAGACGCCGAGCGCGGCCAGGTACGGCACGCCGGCGGTGGCGTCGTGGAGGGTGAAGCCGGGCTGGAGCTGGAGGCGGTAGCTGGCGCTGGGGGCCTGCCCGGCGGGGGTGGCGGCGGGGGTCTGCGGTCCGGTGGAGGTCTGCGCGGTGGCGGGGCCGTGCGCGGCGGTGCGGGCCGGGGTGTCACCGGCCGGGCGTGGCTGCGCGGGCTCGGCGGCGTAGGTCATGGGGTGATGCCTACCCGCCGGAGCGCGCGGCTATGGCCGCTGTCGAGCGAACGGGTGAACCCGGTGCCGCTCGGGCGTGGCGCCGGCCGGGACCCGCCGCGCCCGGGGCGGTGAGCACCCGGGCGGTGGCTGCCCGGGGCGGTGCGTGCCCGGCCCGCGCCGCGGGGACGCGGCGTAAGCGCGGCGGCCCTCAGGCCGGCCGCTTGAGCACCATCAACGAGCGGTCGGGCAGCCAGAGGGTGTCCCCGGCCTTCACCCGCGCGCCCGACCCCGGGGCGGGCAGCACGGGCTGGGCGGTGTCGACCACCACCTGCCACTCCTTGCCGTGGCCGGCGGGGACGGTGAACTCCAGCGGCTCGAAGTGCGCGTTGAACATCAGGAGGAACGAGTCGTCGGTGATCTTCCCGCCGCGGCGGTCCGGTTCGGAGATCGCGTCGCCGTTCAGGAAGACCGTCAGCGATCTGGCGTAGCTGGCGCCCCAGTCCCGCTTGGTCATCTCGTCCCCGCCCGGGGTGAACCAGGCGATGTCGGTGAGGTCGTCGTGGGTGCCGGAGACCGGGCGGCCGTGGAAGAACCGGCGGCGGCGGAAGACCGGGTGGTCGCGGCGCAGCCAGATCATGCCCTGGGTGAACTCCAGCAGCCGGGCGGCCGGGCCGTCGCCCTCCGGCCAGTGCACCCAGGAGAGCGCGTTGTCCTGGCAGTAGGCGTTGTTGTTGCCGCGCTGGGTCCGGCCGAGCTCGTCCCCGTGCGAGAGCATCGGCACGCCCTGGGAGAGCATCAGGGTGGCGATCAGGTTGCGCTGCTGGCGCGCCCGCAGCTCCTCCACCGCCGGGTCGGTGCTGGGGCCCTCGGCGCCGCAGTTCCAGGAGCGGTTGAAGGACTCGCCGTCCCGGTTGTCCTCGCCGTTGGCCTCGTTGTGCTTCTCGTTGTACGAGACCAGGTCGCGCAGGGTGAAGCCGTCGTGGCAGGTGACGAAGTTGATGGAGGCGATCGGGCGGCGGCCGTCGTCCTGGTAGAGGTCGGAGGAGCCGGTCAGCCGGGAGCCGAACTCCGCGAGCGCGGCGTTCTCCCCGCGCCACAGGTCGCGCACGGTGTCCCGGTACATGCCGTTCCACTCCGTCCACAGCGGCGGGAAGTTGCCGACCTGGTAGCCGCCCTCGCCGAGGTCCCACGGCTCGGCGATCAGCTTGGCCTGGGAGACCACCGGGTCCTGCTGGACCAGGTCGAAGAACGAGGAGAGCCGGTCGACCTCGTGGAACTGCCGTGCCAGGGTGGCCGCGAGGTCGAAGCGGAACCCGTCCACGTGCATCTCGGTGACCCAGTAGCGCAGCGAGTCCATGATCATCTGAAGCACGTGCGGGCTGCGCATCAGCAGGCTGTTGCCGGTGCCGGTGGTGTCCTCGTAGAAGCGCTGGTCCTGCGCCAGGCGGTAGTACGAGACGTTGTCCAGGCCGCGCAGCGACAGCGTCGGGCCGAGGTGGTTGCCCTCCGCGGTGTGGTTGTAGACGACGTCCAGGATCACCTCGATGCCGGCCGCGTGCAGTGCCTTCACCATCGACTTGAACTCCTGCACCTGCTGCCCGCGGTCCCCGCCGGAGGAGTAGGAGGAGTGCGGGGCGAAGAAGCCGACGGTGTTGTAGCCCCAGTAGTTGGCCAGGCCCAGGTCCCGCAGCCGGTGGTCGCGGACGAACTGGTGCACCGGCATCAGCTCGATCGCGGTGACGCCCAGCTTCGCCAGGTGCTCGATCACCGCGGGGTGGGCCAGGCCCGCGTAGGTGCCCCGGATCTCCTCGGGGATGCCCGGGTGGAGCTTGGTCAGGCCCTTCACATGGGCCTCGTAGAGCACCGTGCGGTGGTAGTCGGTGCGCGGGGGCCGGTCGGTGCCCCAGTCGAAGTACGGGTTGATCACCACCGAGTGCATGGTGTGCGGGGCCGAGTCCAGGTCGTTGCGGCGCTCGGGCGCGCCGAAGTGGTAGCCGTAGACCGACTCGTCCCAGTCGATGTGCCCGCTCATCGCCTTGGCGTACGGGTCCAGCAGCAGCTTGGAGCTGTTGTGGCGCTGGCCGAGCCCCGGGTTGTACGGGCCGTGGACCCGGAACCCGTAGCGCTGGCCCGGCTGGATTCCGGGAAGGTAGGCGTGCCGGACGAAGGCGTCCGTCTCGCGCAGTTCGACGGCCGTCTCCGAGCCGTCCTCGCCGAGCAGGCAGAGCTCGATCCGGTCGGCGCTCTCGGAGAACACCGCGAAGTTGGTGCCCGCCCCGTCGTAGGTGGCGCCGAGCGGGTAGGGCTGCCCTGGCCAGACCTGCATGAGTCCTCAACTTCCGTATGATTAACGGGAACTGACGCTGTTTCCGGCCCTCGCCCGCCGCTGGTCGCTGTCTTCCCGGCCGGGCGGCCGGGCATGTGCGGTTGTCGCATACCGTGACGCACGGCACATCTCGCATACTCCCCGACGCTCCGCCCGACAGTGGGGCCATTCGCGTGTTGTTCGCCCGAACGGGTGTCCCATGTGGCAGGTGAGGCGGGTGCGAGGGCACACCCGTCCGGGTCGCGGTCCGCCATCCGGCTGCGGGCGCCGCACGGCGGGCAGTACCCTTGATCGTCGGGCGGGCCTCCGGCGGGCGGCGGAGACCGGCACCCACCGGGATCCGGTCCCACGGCCCGGGTGGAGACTCACTCCCCCCGGCGCGAGGGTGCGTGCGGGTGGCAGAACCTCTGTCAGGCCACGGCCCACCAGTGAACAACCCGTCACTCCAGCCGGAGCGGGCGGCCGAGAGGTGAGGTACGCATGGTGTTCCCCGCCGGCGGCCGGGGCGGCGGACCCGGCGGCGCCGACCGCGGCCCCGGGCGCAGCGAGGCGCCGACGGTCGTGATGCGCCCCTCCCTGGCCGGACGCTCCGCCCTCCCCGCGCAGGGCGGCCCCGTGGAGGTTCCGGCGCTGGCCTGGTCGCCCGCCGAGTGGGACGCCTCCTACCAGCGGGTCCGGCTGGCCGGGCGTGCCTACGTCTGGCTCAACCTGGTCGAGCAGCGGCTGCGCGCCCTCGTCGACGAGGTGCTGCACCCCATCTACGCCCCCGCCCACGGCGAGGACTGGGTGACGGCCGCCGCAGGACCGGCCGGCGAGGAGTGGGCACACCGCGCCGGAGCCGTCCGCGAGGTCAGCCGGCGCAAGGGCTACCTGCTCGACCCCGCCGACGACGACCCGCTGGTCTTCCTCACCCTGCCCCAGCTGCGCGAACTCATGGTCCAGCACTGGCCGTGCTTCGAGCCGTTCCTGGCCGACCGCCGGGAGATCGAGCTGGCCCTGGACGAGCTGGAGGTCGCCCGGCACGTCGTCTCCCGCAACCGCAGCCTCTCGCAGACCGTCCTCGCCCAGACCGAACGGGCCGCCGCCCGGCTGCTCGCCCTGCTCGACGGCGGCAGCGGCGGCGCGCCCTCCGACGTCGTCGAGTCGCTGGTCGCCGGACGCTACGCGGACGTGGTCGCGGTGCACGCCGACCGGGTCCGCCTCCAGCGCGACCTGCCGGTGGAGGACCTGCTGGACGGTGCCCGGCGACTGGACGCGCTCGGCATCGGCCTCGGCATGCTCTGCCAGAACTACACCGGCAAGCGGTTGGTCCGGCTGGCCACCGACGGCTGCCGGGTCCGGCTGCTCTTCCTCAACCCGGCCGGCAGCGCCGTGCGCCGGCGCGAACGCGAGCTGGGCATCGGGCGCGGCGAGCTAGCCCGTTCGATCGAGATGAACATCATGCACGTCCGCCGGGTCCGGGCCCGGCTGCGGGACCAGGGCGGCTTCGAGATCCGGGTCTTCGACGAGACCCCGCGCTTCACCGCCTACCTGGTCGAGGGCCCGCGCCCGACCGGCCAGGCGGGCGGGCGCCGCCACTCGGGCGACCTCGGTGTCATCCAGCCCTATCTGCGCAAGGCCCGCGGGATGGAGTCGCCCGCGCTGGTGCTGCGCGGGGGCGCCGGGCAGCAGCCGGGCGGGACGGAGCCGGGGCTGCTGGAGGTCTATCGGGAGGAGTTCGAGGGCGTCTGGGGGGACTCCCGCGCGGTGTCCTGACGGCGCGCCGGGCCGCGCCGCACGTGGCGGGGCGTCCGGGGTCGTCAGCCGGGTGGCGGGTGCCGGCGGCGCCGGGCGTCCGCCGGGCGGGGTGGGTCGGACGGCTCCCGCCCGAGGCGCGTCGGGCACTCGGCCGCCCCTCCTCAGCGCCTTCCGGCCCCCCGATGGGCCGTCAGCCGGGCGCCCCGCGCGGGGAGCGCGAGCGCGGACCCCTTGCTAGCGTCGGCGTGGTGATCGGGCGGGCCCGTGCCCCGCCCGCCGCCCCTTCCCCCGGTGCTCGGGCCGGGCCGCGCCAGGGCCGGCCCTACCACCGGCCGAGGGGCGCGCGACGCTCACCGTCCTCCCCGTACCCAGACCCGGAAGGCCGACTGATGACCAGCCAGTACCCAGCCACCGGCTCCTGCCCCCTCCCCGGCGCGCCGGGCGGATCCTCGCGGCGCGGCTTCGTCAAGGCCGCGCTCGGCGCCGGCGCGGCCGGCGCGGTCCTCGGCCTGGGCGGCGCCGCCCAGGCCCCCGCCCTCGCCGCGGACGGCGCCGGGCCCGAGCCCGCAGCCGCGCTCATCCCCTTCCACGGCGAGCACCAGGCCGGCATCAGCACCGCCCCGCCGCCCGCCCACGCCACCTTCGCCGCCTTCGACGTGACCGCCGCCGACGGCCCGGCCCTGGAGCAGCTCTTCCGTACCCTCACCGAGCGGATCCGTTTCCTGACCGGCGGCGGCACCCCGCCCGACCTCGGATCCTCGGCCGCGCCCTCCGACGACGGCCTGCTCGGCCCCGCCCTGCCGGCCGACGACCTCACCGTCACGGTCGGCGTCGGCGCCTCCCTCTTCGACGAGCGCTACGGCCTGGCCGGCGCGCAGCCGCTGCGGCTCACCGCGATGCGGGCCTTCCCCAACGACGACCTGCGACCCGCCGCGACGCACGGGGACCTCTCGCTGCAGATCTGCGCCCGCAGCCGCGACACCGTCCTGCACACCCTGCGCGACCTCACCCGCCACACCGGCACCCTGCTGCGCGCCCGCTGGCAGATCGACGGCTTCCAGAGCCGTCCCCGCCCCAGCGGCGCCCCGCGCAACCTGCTCGGCTTCAAGGACGGCATCGCCAACCCCGACCCCGCCTCCGGCCGGCAGATGGACCAGCTGGTCTGGGTCGGCGCGGGCAGCGGCGAACCCGCCTGGGCGGTCGGCGGCAGCTACCAGGTCATCCGGATCATCCGCACCCTGGTCGAGCCCTGGGCCGACGTCCCGCTCGGCGAACAGGAGCGGATCATCGGCCGGCACCGCGACAGCGGCGCGCCGCTCGGCGCGAGGGCCGAGAGCGACGCCCCCGAGTACGCCAAGGACCCGGACGGGGCCGTCATCGCCCTCGACTCGCACATCCGCCTCGCCAACCCGCGCACCGCCGACAGCGCCGACAGCCGCATCCTGCGCCGGGGCTACAACTACGACCGCGGCCTGGACGAGGCCGGCGAACTCGACCTGGGCCTGGCCTTCTGCTGCTACCAGCAGGACGTCCGGCGCCAGTTCGAGGCCGTCCAGACCCGGCTGGCCGACGAGCCCCTCGCCCGCTTCCTGCGGCCCACCGGCGGCGGCTACTTCTACGTCCTGCCGGGCGTGCGCGACAGCACCGACTGGCTGGCCAGGGCCCTGCTCAGCCCCTGACACCGGCGTCCGGCGGCCGTCCTGCCCCCGTCCCCGCCCCCGTCCCCGCCCCCGTCCCCGCCCCTGCCCCTGCGGCCGCCCCGCGGCCGGCTTGTCACAGGCGCAGGTGATGATGGGGGACGTCAGAGCGTCGGACGGAAGGACACACCCCTATGAGCTGGTGGCAGGAGCCACTGGTCGGCTTCGATCTGGAGACCACGGGCACCGACCCGGCCGTATCCCGCATCGTCACGGCTGCGCTCGTGGACACCGTCGGGAGCCGCCAGCAGGGCACCACCAGCTGGCTGCTCGACCCCGGTGTCCCGATCCCGGCCGATGCCGAGGCCATCCACGGCATCGGCGACGACCTCGTCCGCGCCAAGGGCCGCCCCGCCAAGGAGGCGGTGGAGGAGATAGCCGCCGCGCTCTGCGAGCGCCTCACGGCGGGCCGCCCGGTCGTCGCCTTCAACGCCCCCTTCGACCTCTCCCTGCTCGACGCCGAGCTGCGCCGGCACGGCCTGCCCGCGCTGGCCGAGCGGCTCGGCGGCCCGGTCGCCCCGGTGCTGGACGCGCTGGCGATCGACCGCGCGGTGGACAGGTACCGCAAGGGCTCCCGGACGCTCCAGCGGGTCTGCGAGGTCTACGGGGTCGAGCTGACGGACGCCCACGAGGCGGGCAGCGACGCGCTGGCGGCCGTCCGGGTGGCGGTGGCGCTCGGCCGGCGGTACCCGCGCCAGGTGGGGGAGGTGCCGCTGGCCGAACTTCACGCCAGTCAGGTCGGCTGGTACCGGGAGTGGGCCGAGGGCCTGCAGGACTGGCTGCGCCGGGGCAAGGACCCGCAGGCCGTGGTCGACCCGCGCTGGCCGCTGCGCTGAGGGAGCCGGCCTCGGCTCGACCCGGCCGTACGCGGCCCGCAGCGGCTCGACCCGGTGGGCGGCGCCGGGCCGCTCCCCGTCCCGTCCCGGCCCAGCAGCGACCCGGCGGCCCGGGGACGGCGAGCAGCTCCACCTACCCGGTACTCCGCCCGGCGGCCCGGGCGAAGACCGCGACGCCACCGGAGCCGTCCCGGACGGGGCCGACGCTGGAGCCCGTGCCCGTGCCCGTGCCGGAGTACGTTCCGGTTCAGTTCGGTGCCGGAACTGACGGCGCCTCGCACCGGAAGTCGGCCCGTCCGACCTCCTGCTCCGCGTGCCGGGGTTCCGTCCGTACCGCGGGCGCAGCGCTCAGGCGGCCGGGAAGTCGAAGGTGTAGCCCTGGGCGGTGAGCCAGGGCAGCAGCTGGCGCAGAGCCGCGACCGTCTGGCTGCGATCGCCCCCGCCGTCGTGCATCAGGATGACCCCGCCGGGCCTCAGCTCGCGCTGCACGGTGGCCAGGATGGCCGCTGAGCCGGGCCTGGTCCAGTCCCGGGTGTCCACCGACCAGCTGAGCGGCCGCATGCCGTACTCCGCGGCGACCCGCTGGTTCTCCGCGGTGAACCCGCCGCCCGGGGCACGGAACCAGGGGACCTTGGTGCCGGCCCCGCCGGCCTTGACGATCATGTCCTTGGCGGCGGAGATCTCGTAGACCTGCCGGTCGTGCGAGAGCGCCGCGAACGGCTGCGGGTGGTGCACGCTGTGGTCGCAGAGCCGGTGCCCGGCGGCCAGGATGCGCTTGACCACCGCCGGGTTGGCGGCGGCCTGCGGGCCTATCTGACAGAACGTGGCCTTGGCGCCGTACTGCGCGAGGACGTCCAGGATCTGTCCGGTGGCCGGGCCGGGGCCGTCGTCGAAGGTCAGCGCCACGGTGCGGCCGCCCTGGGCGGTGGAGGACACGAGGGCGGGCGAGACCCCGGACGCGGGCGGCGGCGGCGCGGGCGCCGGCGTGGCGGTGGGGGCGGGGGTGGCGGGGGGTTGGGTCGGGTCGGGCTTGGGCGTGCCGCCCGGCTCGGGTGTGCCGGGGGCCGGCTTCGGCGGCTTGGCGGGGGCGGAGAGGGAGGCGGACGGGGTCGGGTGTGAGCCGGGCTTCGTACCGGGCGTGGCGCTGGGCGCGGTGCTCGCCTTGGGCGGGCTCGCGGGCGTACCGGCGCTGGAGGCGCTCTCGGACTGCGTCGCGGCCGGGGGTTCGGCCGAGCCGACCGCCGAGGGGCTTGCCGGGCTGCTCGCTGCGCTGCCCACCGGGGTGCTCGGCCCCCGCTGCGGCTGGAGCGCGCCCTGGGCCGTCCCGCAGCCGGTGATCACCGCCGCGGCGACCAGCGCGGCGCCGCCCACCGCCAGCCCGCGCCGCAGCGTGGTGCGCCGCGGGGCGGCGCACCGGGCCCCGGACCCGGCCCCGCGCAGGTGCTCCCGTGTGTGGTCCCGCATCTTCTCCGGCATGGCAGCGGCTCCCGTTGTCGTACCGGCCGCCCACTCGGCCGGGCTGACTGCAGGAGAGGACGCGGATCCGCGGGGCGGTGGTTCCGTACCCGGAGGAAGCCCGTGCCGCAGTCGATCGACCGTCAGAACGGGTACCAGCGAACGGCCGTCGCACCGTCCCGCAGTGAGGCGACCCGGCGGCCGAACTCGGCCAGGGCGGCCGGATTGCCGGCGGCCTGCTGGGCGACCCAGGACGCGCTGGCGGTCTCGCGCGCACCGCGCAGCACCGCGAAGCCGGGCCAGTCGCGGACATCCCAGCCGTAGCCGGCGGTGAAGGCGAGGTAGTCGGCGGCGGGCACCCCGTACCGGTCGTGGCTGAGCGCGAGGACGACCAGGTCGTGCTCACGCAGGTCGTTCGCGACGAACTCCAGATCGAGCAGGACGGGGCCCTCGGCGCCGACGTGGACGTTGCGGGGCAGCGCGTCGCCGTGGATGATCCCCGGCGGCAGGTGCGGTGTCAGCCGGGGCAGTTCGGCGGCGAAGGCGTCCCGCCGCTCGCGCAGGAAGGCCACGTCCGCCGGGTCCACCCGGCCCTCGGCCGAGGCCAGCCAGCGCTCGACCGGTGCGAGCAGGTCGCGGCCGCCGAGCGGGAACGGCGGTGGCGGCAGCAGGTGCAGGGCGCGCAGCAGCGGCGCGAGGTCGGCGGGCTGCGCCTGCCGGACGGCGGGGGCGAGGCGGTGCCAGAAGGTGACGGGGTGCCCGTCGGCGAGCTGCGGCCCCGGCGCGGCGGTGTCGTACGGGCGGACCACCGGCACACCCTGCTCCGCCAGCCAGCGCGCTACGGCGAGTTCGCGCCGCGCCCGCCCGTCGAGCTCGGGGCCCCGGCCGACCTTGGCCACCACCGCCGGATCGCCCAGGTCGAACACGGCGTTCTCCCCGAGCGCCAGCAGCCGCGCGTCCACCGGCGCGGGCAGCCCGGCCGCCGTGCACGCCCGGGTGAGCAGCGCCCGGGCGCGGTCCTCGTCGAAGGGGATCATGGGCGCTGCTCCGTTCCGCCGGGATGTCGTGATCATCATCGCGCACGACGGTTCGAGGCGGCGCGCGCGGTCCGCGTGTCAGTGGCGTCCGCTCGGATCTGGCACATGACCGTCCACGACCTCGCCCGCAGCCTCCCCGACTTCGCCGACCTCGCCGACCTGGGGAACCTGTGCGGCCCGTGATCCCGGACCTCGTCGCCGCCCTCGACGACGACGCCACCCTGGCCGACCTCGCCGACGACCTCGCCGAGATCGGCTACCCCCTGGCGGAGCGGCCCGCAGGTTCGTGATCGTGACCACGGTGTCCAGGGAGCCGGGCGGACGGGGTGCCGTCCCCTCCAGATCATCGCGGGTGGGGGCCGTTGAATCGGGCTGTCCTGTGGGGGTGGCCCGGCTACGGTGGCGGCGTGACGCCTGTGAATGAGACGAATGAGTTGCCGGCCGGGAATCTGGATGTCGTCTGGCACGCGGGGTGGCCTTCGGCCAAGCACGATCCGGCGCCGGAGATCCAGGTGCATTCCTACGACGAAAGGACGGTGATTCTTCGTCAGAACAAGTCGGTGCATTTGGAGGCGCCGTTCATGTTCCTGTTCTTCGGGCAGGAGCGGGCGTTGCTGCTGGACACCGGCGCGACCGAGGAGGAGGCGTACTTCCCGCTGCGCCGGACCGTCGACGAGCTGATCGCCGGCTGGCTGGAGCGCAGTCCCCGCCCCGGCTACGCGCTGGTGGTGGCGCACACCCACGGGCACGGTGACCATGTCGCGGGCGACGGGCAGTTCGCGGGCCGGGCGGACACCGTGGTGGTCGGGCGCGGGGTGGCGGAGGTCGTCGAGGCGTTCGGCCTGAAGGACTGGCCGGGCGGGCTCGGCGAGTTCGACCTCGGTGGGCGGGTGCTCGACCTGATTCCCGGGCCGGGGCACCAGAGCGCCGGGCTCGTCTTCTACGACCGCCGCACCGGGCTGTTGCTCACCGGGGACTCCTTCTACCCGGGCCGGCTGTACGTCCGGGACGTGGCGGCCTTCACCGCCACCGTCGAGCGGCTGCTGGCGTTCTGCGAGGCCCGTCCGGTGTCGCACGTCCTGGGCTGCCACATCGAGATGAGCACCACGCCCGGCGAGGACTACCCGCGCGGGTGGACGTACCAGCCGGACGAGCCGCCGCTTCAGATGACGGTCGATCAGCTGAAGGCGCTGCGCCAGATGCTGGCCACGGCCGACGGCCGGCCCGGGGAGTACAACGGTGGTGACTTCATCCTCCACATCGACGGCTGAGCGGCCCGCCGGGCCCGCGCGGAGTGTGCGGGCCCGCCGGGTCAGGCCTCGACCCGGCGGTGCCGGGCGCCTTCGGCGGCGGACGGGGCCGGCACACCCGCGGCGGCGCCCATGGGGGTGCCGGGCGTGGTAGCCCATCGAGAGCCCGAGGAGGATCGCGAACAGGAACAGCGGGACCCAGGACTCGACCGCGCCGACCCCGGCCCGTGCCCAGCAGCGAGGCGCCCACACCGTGCTACTTGCCCGGGGGCGTGCTGGGGTTGTCCCTACCTTCGGCCCCTGATCTCTCCTCCCTGGGGACAGCCTGGAAATCCACCCTGAGGGGGAGGGCACTCCACCCGGAGCACGAGGTCAACGAGGGGCCGGCGGGGTGAAGATGGTGCGGGGCCGCCGCGAGGCGTCCCCGAGGGGGTGGGGCCGCGGGGGGCTGCTTGCCGGTCGGCAAGCAAGTACTCGTAGGATGTTGTCCTCTTACTACTTACCTGCCGACCGGCTAGAACTGTCTTCGGGCTGTTCCGATCCGGTCCACTGCCGTTGCCCGATGTCCCGTCCCCAGGGCTGCGGTGAATCATGCCCAGGAGGCATAACGAGCATGTTCCACCGAATCGGACAATTCGTCGTCCGCCGGGCGTGGTGGGTGATCGCGGCGTGGGTGGTCGCGGCCTTCGTCATCGTCGCCTCGGCGCCGAAGATCACTGCCCAGACCGACGAGGCGGCCTTCCTCCCCAAGCACTACGAGTCCATCCAGGCGGCGGAGCTCCAGGAGAAGGCCTTCCCGGCCAGCTTCACCCCGGGCGCGCTGCTGCTCTTCGAGCGCACCGACGGCGGCACGCTGGACGATGCCGACAAGGCCGGCATGGACAAGATCGTCAAGGGTCTCACCGCCGCGCACATCCCGGCGGTCGAGACGGTCCTGCCGCTCAGCGACAAGTCGTTCTCCAAGGACGGCAAGTACGCGCTGTCGATGGTCTCCATCGACAAGACCAAGATGCAGACCGACGAGTACCCCGAGGCTGCCAAGAAGCTGCGCGAGGAGGGCGTCAAGCTGGCGTCCGGTACCTCACTGAAGTACCAGGTCGGCGGCCAGGCCGCGAGTGCCCTGGACCAGAAGGACGCCTCGGGCGCGGCGGACGCGATCATCGCCATGGGCACCATCGTGCTCGTCATGCTGATCGTCGGCATCATCTTCCGCAGCATCCTCGCCGGCCTGCTGCCGGTGGTGCTCTCGCTCGCGGTCGCCATGCCGGTGGCCAACGGCCTGATCGCGGACGCCACCAAGCTGTTCGACCTGAAGAGCTCGCCCGTCACCTCGGCGATCCTGATCGTCGTGGTGCTCGGTGTCGGCACCGACTACTTCCTCTTCCTCGCGTTCCGCTACCGCGAGCGGCTGCGGGCCGGTGACGACCGCAAGACGGCCGTCGTCAACGCCGTCGGCCGGGTCGGCGAGGCCATCGCCTCGGCGGCGGGCGCGGTCGCCGTGGCCTTCGCGGTGCTGGTGCTCTCCAGCCTGGGCATGTTCAAGGCCCTCGGTCCGGCGCTGGCCATCGCCGTCGTCGTCACCGCGCTGGGCTCGCTCACCCTGGCCCCGGCCGTGCTCGCGGTCATCCCCTCGCGCGGCGTGTTCTGGCCGGGCAAGAAGTGGATGAACGAGCCCTCGAACGCCCGCTTCGCGGCCCTCGGCCGGATGACGGCCAAGCGCCCCGGCCTGGTGGCCGTGGTCTCGGGCGGTCTGCTGGCGGTGCTGGCCCTGGCCGGCATCGGCTACAACGGCACCTTCGATCTGGCCGGCAGCTCCATGCCCAAGGACAAGGAGTCGATGGTCGTCCAGGACAAGCTGGTGAAGGGCTTCTCGGCGGGTGCCGCCGACCCGAGCCACGTCTACCTGACCAGCACCCAGGGCGGTGCCAAGCTGGACGCGGCCGCGCTGAGCGGCTTCGCCGGCCAGATCGGCGGCGTGCCCGGTGTCGCCCAGGTCGCGCCCCAGCCCCAGCTGAGCGCCGACGGTGCCACGGCGGACTTCACCGTCCTGCTCAACGACGCCCCGGCCAGCAATGAGGCGATCGACACCATCAGCAAGGTGCGGGACACCGCGCACGGCGCCGCGCCCGCCGGTACCAAGGCCTACGTCGGCGGCATCAGCGCGGTGTACAAGGACATCAACACCGCGATGGCCCACGACTACAAGCTGGTCTTCCCGATCGCCGGCCTGCTGATCATGATCATCCTCGGTCTGCAGCTGCGCAGTGTGGTCGCCCCGTGGTACCTGATGGCCTCGGTCGGCCTGGGCTTCGGCGCGACGGTGGGGGCCACCACGCTGATCTTCCAGAACATCAAGGGCGAGGCCGGCCTGATGTTCATGCTGCCGATCTTCATCTACCTCTTCGTGGTGGCGCTCGGCACCGACTACAACATCCTGATCATCGCCCGACTGCGGGAGGAGGTCCGCGAGGGCCGCAGCCCGCGCGAGGCGGCCAGGGAGGCCATCCGCCACGGCGGTCCGACGGTCGCGGCCGCCGGGTTCATCCTGGCGGCGTCGTTCGCGACCTTCATGCTCGCGGGCAACGTGCTCTTCATGGAGCTCGGCTTCTCGCTGGCCTTCGGCATCGTGCTGGCGGCCTTCGTGATGGCGATGTTCTTCACACCGGCGCTGACCGCGCTGCTGGGCCGGGCGGCCTGGTGGCCCGGCCACGGGGACGTGGCCAAGCCCGGCGGCCCCGCCGCCGTGCCCGCGGGTCACGGCGAGCCGCAGCCGGCCGGTCGACACTGACCGGGTGGTACCCGGTCGTCGGCACTGACGGGGTACCACCGACCGGGTGGCCACCGACCGGGTGGTGATCGTCCGGATCCGCCCCGTGGCCGGGGCCGGACCCGGCCCTTGGTCGGGTAGTGCCTGGTCACGCCATACGCGGCGTCCGCTCCGGCGGGCGCCGCGTGCCCGTTCGGGCCCGGCTGTAAACGTGACGTGCCGGGCAAAAGTCACCCGATCATTCCGGCGACCTCCGTGCTACAGTCGACGCAGTTGCAGTTTTGGTTCCCATGAACGTTTGTGTGCGCCTGCTGGTTCCAACCAACAGGCGCATTTGTTTTGTCCGGTGTTTCAGTCTCCGGATGGGGATCGCGGCTACTTGGGGCCCACGAGGTGTGGGTCCTGATGCCCCAGTTTTAGAGGAGACGGTTATGGCTACCGGCACCGTGAAGTGGTTCAACAGCGAAAAGGGCTTCGGCTTCATCGAGCAGGACGGCGGCGGCGCTGACGTGTTCGCCCACTACTCGAACATCGTGGCGAACGGCTTCCGTGAGCTCGTTGAGGGCCAGAAGGTCGAGTTCGACGTCACGCAGGGCCAGAAGGGCCCGCAGGCCGAGAACATCCGCGTCATCTGAGTCCAGCCTCCGAGCTGACTCACGTCGCGTAGCGAGGGCCCGTACCGCACGGTGCGGGCCCTCGTGCATGCCGCCGAACGGCCGGGGCGGCACCACTCCATCCTGACGGCCGACCCTCCCAGGTCCATCGCCACGGCACAGCCATGGCAGTCGGCCAATCAAGTCCACCAGGACGGAGTACTTCTATGACCAACCCAGCACGCCCCGCGCGCGACGCCTCCCGTACCCAGGGCGGCGGCCAGTCCCGCAGCCGCTCCCGCTCGCAGGGCGGCGGCAGCGCGAGCAGCACCGGCGGCTACAGCGACGCCCAGCGCCGCAGCGGCAGCAGCTCCGGCGGACTGCGCAGCGCGGGCGGCGGCCGTGGCCGCGGCCGCGCCGGTGCGCCCCGTGAGCGCGCCGTCGAGGCGCCCGCCGACTTCGCCGTCGTCGAGGGCACCCCGGCCCGCCCGCCGGCCGCGACCTTCGCCGAGCTGGACATGCCCAAGGGCCTGCTCTCCGCACTGACCCGCGAGGGCGTCACCGAGCCCTTCCCGATCCAGTCCGCCACGCTGCCCGACTCCATCGCCGGCCGTGACGTGCTCGGCCGCGGCCGCACCGGCTCGGGCAAGACCCTCGCCTTCGGCCTCTCGCTGCTGACCCGCACCGCCGGCAAGCGCGCCGACGCCCGGCGTCCGCTGGCCCTCGTGCTGGTCCCGACCCGCGAGCTCGCCCAGCAGGTCACCGACGCGCTCACCCCGTACGCCACCGCCGTGAACCTGCGGATCGCCACCGTCGTCGGCGGCATGTCGATCACCCGCCAGGCGAACGCGCTGCGCCGCGGCGCCGAGGTCCTGGTCGCCACCCCCGGCCGGCTGGACGACCTGATCAACCGCCAGGACGTACGGCTCGACGAGGTCGCCATCACCGTCCTCGACGAGGCCGACCAGATGGCCGACATGGGCTTCCTGCCGCAGGTCACCAAGCTGCTGGAGCAGGTCGCCGAGGGCGGGCAGCGGATGCTGTTCTCCGCCACCCTGGACCGCAACGTGGACCGCCTGGTCCGCCGCTTCCTGACCGACCCCGTCACCCACTCGGTGGACCCCTCGGCCGGCGCGGTGACCACCATGGACCACCACCTGCTCCAGGTCGACACCGCCGACAAGGCCTCCGCCACCGCGCACATCGCCGCCCGCGAGGGCCGGGTGATCATGTTCGTGCACACCAAGCACGGCGCGGACCGCCTCGCCAAGCAGCTGCTGGCCACCGGCGTCAAGGCGGCCGCCCTGCACGGCGGCAAGTCCCAGCCGCAGCGCAACCGCACCCTCGACCAGTTCCGCGAGGGCCACGTCACCGCGCTGATCGCCACCAACGTCGCTGCGCGCGGCATCCACATCGACGGCCTCGACCTGGTCGTCAACGTGGACCCGCCGATCGACCACAAGGACTACCTGCACCGCGGCGGGCGCACCGCCCGGGCCGGCGAGTCCGGCACCGTCGTGACGCTGGTGCTGCCCGAGCAGCGCCGCGAGGTCAGCCGGCTGATGACCACGGCCGGCATCCGCCCGACCACCACCAAGGTGCGCCCCGGCGATGCCGAGCTCACCCGGATCACCGGCGCCCGTACGCCCTCCGGTGTCGCCGTCACGCTGGCCCCGGCCATCGCCGCCGCGCCCGCCGCGTCGGCCGGCACCTCGTCCGCGCCGCGCCGTCGCTCGGGCCCGCGCTCGTCGCTGCCCACCGACGTCGACATCAACGGCAACGCGCGCCGGCGCCGCCCCAAGCAGCGGATCGGCGGGGCCGGCAACGGCGCCGGTAACGGCAACGGCCGTACCGCCGCGGGCTTCTCCGGCAAGGCCGCCGCAGGCGCCAAGCCCGGCTCCGGCTCCAGGAGCGGCGGCAACTACGGCACCGGACGCCAGCGCCGCCAGGCCAACTAGCCAGGCGACCGGCGGCGCATCGCCCGTCGTGCGAACGCCGGCACGGCCCTCGGGCCGGGCCGGCGTTCGGCGTTCGGGCCTCTCCTCGCTCGGGTGGTGCACCGCTTCGGCGGCTCACCACCCGTTCGGTTGCCCGCGGGGTCGGACCGCGCTGAGCGCCGCCTCGCCGGCCGGCCGCTGCGGCTCCGACGCCAGCAGCGCCGCCAGCCGGCGCGCCCCCGGGGAGTCGTCGCCGCCCCGCTCCCCGTACACCGCCCGCAGCTGAGCCAGCATCCGGCGGGCGTGGCGCTCCCACTCCACCGTGCGGGCCCGATGGGTCCGGTTGGACCCCGCCGACACGGCGCTGACCCAGGGCCCCGGCGGCAGTGTCTACCTGTTCTCCGGCCGGCTCGACCTGCTCCTCGCGGGCACCCCGGGCGACGGCTTCGTCCTGCGCAGGATCTGAGCGGCGGGCCGGAGAGCGGCGGTCGGGCCGACGGGCGTCAGCGGGCCCCGGCACCGGCCGGCTCAGGCCGTCCGGGCTGCGGCTGCGGGGTGGGCGGAGCGGGCTGTGCGGGTGGCGGAGTCGTAGCGGGCCAGGACGAGGCGGGCGATCTCCGGGGCGGCGCCGAGGACGGTGGCGATGTGGTCGGCACCGGCCTCCTCGGCGGCGGTGGTGATCCGGTCGGGGAGCAGCCCGGGGGCGAGCAGGAACGGCGCGACGGCGACCGGCCCGGCCCCGGCGGCGCGCAGCGCGGCGACGGCGTCGGGCACCCGGGGCCCGCCGGCGGAGGCGTAGGCGACCTCGACGGCGGCCCAGCCTCGGCTGCGCTGCCAGTCGGCGGCCAGGGCGTGGGTAGCGGCGTCGGCGGCCGGGTCGGAGGAGCCCGCGGCGGCGAGCACCAGGCCGGTGCGGGCGCGGACGGCGGGGGAGGCGACGTTCAGTCCGGTCTCGGCGAGGCGGCGCTCCAGGGCGGCGAGCAGCAGCGGCGAGGGGCCGAGCACGTCGGCGACGGGCAGGCCGCCGCCGGCCGCCCGCAGTGCGGCGGGGATGTCCTTCTTGGCGTGGAAGGCCCGGTTGAGCAGCAGGGGGACGGCCACCGCCGGGGTGTCGCCCAGCCGGGAGACGACCTGCGGGATGCGCGGTGTGCAGTGGTCCAGGTACGCGGTGGCGACCTCGGTGCCGGGCCGCAGCGCGCCGACCCGCCGCACCAGCGCGTTCACGGTGGCGGCGTGCCTGGGGTCGCGGCTGCCGTGGGCGATCAACAGCAGGGCGGGCCCCCCGGCCGCCGCCCCGCCCGCGGGGACGGCCGTGGCGCCGTCCGGGGCGGCGGGCGCGGCGGGCAGGGCCGCGGCGAGCAGGCGGGAGGCCATCAGCGGGATCCCTACCGCGCCGCGGCCAGCAGGCCGCGGTTGCGCAGCACCCGGCGCTCGATCGGGGAGAACACCAGCAGCTCGATGGCGATCCCGACGAACAGGATGAGGATGATGCCGAGCAGCACCCCGGCCATGTCGGAGAACTCCCGCTGGTTCTCCAGGTACCGGCCCAGCCCGATGCCGAGGTCGGGGGAGCTGGCGACGAGTTCGGCGGCCATCAGCGAGCGCCAGGAGAACGCCCAGCCCTGCTTGAGGCCGGCCAGGTAGCCGGGCAGCGCGGCCGGCAGCAGCACGTGCCGGGCGCCGACGAGACCGCTGGCGCCCAGGGTGCGCCCGGCCCGCAGGAACAGCGGCGGCACCTGGTCGATGCCCGCCACCAGGCCGTTGGCGATGGAGGGGACGGCGCCGAGCAGGATGACGGCGTACATCATCGAGTCGTTGATGCCGAGCCAGATCACCGCGGCGGGCACCCAGGCGACCGAGGGCAGCGACTGCAGCCCGGACAGCACCGGGCCGAGGGCGGCCCGCACCGGCTTGACCCGGGCCACGATCAGCCCGATCGGGGTGCCGATGGCGACGGCGGCGAGGAAGCCGGACAGGCCGCGCCAGACGCTGGTCCAGATGATCTCGAAGAGCGTGCCGGCCGTCCACAGGTCGCCGAGCGAGGACCACACGTCGGCCGGGCTGGGCAGCTTGTAGGCGGTGGTGACGTGCAGGCTGTAGGCGCCCTGCCAGACGGCGAGCACCAGCAGCAGGCCCAGCAGCGGCGGCAGGGCCTTCTGCCGCAGTGCCTGGCCGAGGGAGGTGTGCTGGGCGACGATGGAGTCCAGGGCGTCCAGGCCGGCCTCGACGCTGACCAGGTCGGAGGCGCCGGCGCCGGCGGCGTCCTGCGGGGGCTTGGTGGCGGTCTTACTGCTGGCCATGGCGGCGGATCTCCCCACGCAGTTCTTCGGTGATCTCGATGGACAGGTCCGCGACGCCCGCGGACTCGATGCGGCGTGGCTGCGGCAGGTCGATCCGCCATTCGCGGGCGACCCGGCCGGGGCGGGAGGAGAGCAGCACCACGCGCTGGGCGAGCCGGACGGCCTCGCGCACGTTGTGCGTCACGAACAGGACGGTGAGCTTCTGCTCGGCCCAGATCCGGGTGATCTCGTCGTGCAGGACGTCACGGGTGATCGCGTCCAGGGCGGCGAACGGCTCGTCCATCAGCAGCACCGAGCTGCCCTGGGCGAGCGCGCGGGCCATCGCCACCCGCTGGCGCATCCCGCCGGAGAGCTCGTGCACCCGCTTGCCGTACGAGCCGCCGAGCCGGACGAGGTCGAGCAGACGCTCGGCCTCGGCGCGGCGCTCGGGGCGGGCGACCCCGTTCAGGCGCAGGGCCAGCTCGATGTTCCTGCCGGCCGTGAGCCAGGGGAACAACGCGTGCTCCTGGAACATCAGGGCGGGACGGCCCCCGGGCACCTCGATCGAGCCCGCGGTGGGCCGGTCGAGACCGGCGACCAGGTTGAGCAGGGTGGACTTGCCGCAGCCCGAGGCGCCGAGCAGGGTGACGAACTCGCCCGGCCGGACATCGAGGGTGATGTCGTCCAGGACGTGGGTCGCGGAGCCGGGGCGGCCGAAGGACTTGTGGACGTGCGAGATCCGGACGGCCGGGGAGCCGTCGGCGGACTCGACGCGGCGGGCGTCTTCCGAGGTGGTCAGTGCCGGGGTCATCGGGCACCTCCTGCATGAGTGGCCATGGGTGGCCGTGAGCGGCCATGAGTGGTCTGGCGGGAGCGGCGGGGCTGGCGGTCGGGGAGCGGCGGGGCGGCGGCGAGGTCCGGGAGCCGGGGTCCGGCCCCCGCCCGGCCCTTTGACTGGGCATCGACCGGGCGGGCGGGGATCCGGACCGCGGAGCCTGTGCGGGGCGCGCCCTGGGGTGCGCCCCGGCGGACCTGCTACTTGGTGCCGAGGCCGGCGTCCGCCACGGCGGGCCGGCCCTGCTCCTTGAGCACCTTGTTCAGCAGGGTGAGGTCGTAGATCCCGGCCAGGTTGGGCTTCTTCAGCAGCCCGGCGGTCACCGCGTGGTCGGCCTCGGACTGCAGGGTGGTGGCCAGCGGGTCGTCCAGGAAGTCGATGTCCTGCCAGGCCGGGTCGAGCACCGCGGGCTCCAGCGCGTTGCCGGCGGCGTCCTTGATCGCGGCGTTGGCGTCGGCCTTGGCCTGGTCCGGGTTGGCCTTGATGAAGGCGTTGGTGTTCACCGAGCCGCGCAGCACGGCCTCCACCACGTCGGGGTGCTCCTTGAGGAACTTCTGCGACACGATGAGGTTGGTGATCACGAACTTGTCGTCCGGCCAGAGCGACTTCTCGTTCAGCAGCACCTTGCCGCCGAGCGTGACCAGCTTGGAGGCGGTCGGCTCGGGCACCCAGGCGGCGTCGATCGAACCGGACTTGTACGCGTCCGGAGTGACCTTGTTGTCGGTGCGGACCACCGAGACGTCACCGCCGCCGGAGTTGGCGTCGACCTTGAAGCCCTTGCCGGCCAGGTAGTTCAGCAGCGCCACGTCCTGGGTGTTGCCCAGCTGCGGGGTGGCGATCTTCTTGCCCTTGAGGTCGTCCAGCGAGCTGACCTTGTCGGGGTTGACCACCAGCTTGACGCCGCCGGAGGCCGAACCGCCGATGATCCTCAGCGACTGGCCCTCGGACTTGGTGAAGCCGTTGATCGCGGGGGAGGGGCCGATCCAGCCGATGTCGATGGAGCCGGCGTTCAGCGCCTCGATCTCCGCCGGGCCGGCGTTGAAGACCTGGGTCTTCACCTCGGTGGCGCCCAGCTCCTTCTGGAACAGGCCCTCCTTGAGGCCGACCAGCGCGGTGCCGTGGGTCAGGTTGGCGAAGTAGCCGATCCGGACGGTGGAGGCGGAGAGCTTGGCGCCCGAGGCCGGGGCCGGGCCGGCGGCCGATCCGGTGCTGCCCGCGCCGGCGGCCTTGTCGGCGCTCTTGGAGCCGTAGCCGCAGGCGGTCAGCAGGCTGACGGCGGTCAGACCGGCCACGGCGGCCACGGCGGGCCGTCTGAACCGGCCGGCGAGGGGGCGGGCGGCGCTATGGGGAGAAGCCTGGTTCGAAGCCATGAGAGTCGTCCCTGTTCATGGACGGACCGTCAGGTGACGGTCCTGGTGCGGAGGTCGGGGTTGCGCTTGCGGCACCGGAATGCCGGGCAAGCCGGGCGGGGGCTGCTGTGGGAAGCCGGCCGCCCGGTGACAGGGGTCAGTGCCCCTGTCCGCCCACACATCGCGTCAGCCCGCCCTGGCCGCTGCCGAGGACGCCGCTGCCGATGCGGCCGCCTTCCTTGTCCATGCCCGAGAACGCCTCGCTGGGCATCAGACCCAGTCCTCCTCGTCTGCCGTGTCGAGCGCGACGGTGTCGAAGGCTTCGCCCGCCATGCCGGCCGTGAGGGTGGCACCGTCGGCCGGGTCGATCAGCAGGAACGAGCCCGTCCGGCGGTTGTCGGTGTAGTCGTCGAGCGCCAGCGGCTCGGCGGTGCGCAGCACCACGTGGCCGATGTCGTTGACCGCCAGCCCTTGGGCGCCGGAGCGCTGTTCGAGGCTGTCGATGTCGATGCGGTAGGAGATCTCCTTGACGAGCGCGCGCACCGTGCGGGTGGTGTGCTTGAGCAGCACCTTGTCGCCGGCGCGCAGCGGGCGCTCGTGCAGGTGGCAGACGGTCGCGCTGACGTCCCTGGTGGGCGTCGGCGCGGCGCCGGCCGCGATGAGGTCGCCGCGGGAGACGTCGATGTCCTCGGCGAGGCGGACGGTGACCGACTGGGGGGCCCAGGCGATGTCCGTCTCCTTGCCGAGTGCGTCGATGCCGGCGACGGTGGTGGTGCGGCCCGAGGGCAGCACGGTGACGGTGTCGCCGACGCGCAGGACGCCGGAGGCGAGCTGGCCGGCGTAGCCGCGGTAGTCGGGGTGCTCGGCGCTCTGCGGGCGGATCACGTACTGGACGGGGAAGCGGGCCGGTTCGCGACCGGGGTCGCTGCCGACGGGGACGCTCTCCAGGTGTTCCAGCAGGGTCGGGCCGCCGTACCAGTCCATCCGGGCGGAGGGTTCGACGACGTTGTCCCCGGCCAGCGCCGAGATCGGGACGGCGACGACGTCCGCGACGCCGAGCGAGGCGGCGTAGGCGGTGAACTCGGCGGCGATCCGTGCGAAGACGGGCTCGGCGTAAGCGACGAGGTCCATCTTGTTGACGGCGAGGACGACGTGCGGGACGCGGAGCAGGGCGGCGACGGCGGCGTGCCGGCGGGTCTGCTCGACGACGCCGTTGCGGGCGTCGACCAGGACGACGGCGAGTTCGGCGGTGGAGGCGCCGGTGACCATGTTTCGGGTGTACTGCACGTGGCCCGGGGTGTCGGCGAGGATGAAGCGCCGGCGCGGGGTGGCGAAGTAGCGGTACGCCACGTCGATGGTGATGCCCTGCTCGCGCTCGGCGCGCAGTCCGTCCGTCAGCAGCGCCAGGTCGGGTGCCTCCTGGCCGCGGGCCTCCGAGACGCGTTCGACGGCCTCCAGCTGGTCGGCGAGCACCGACTTGGAGTCGTGCAGCAGCCGGCCCACCAGGGTGGACTTGCCGTCGTCGACGGAACCGGCGGTGGCGAAGCGCAGCAGCGCCGTGGCCGAGGCCGCACCGAAGGGGTTGTCCGCGGGGGCGGCCGAGTTGCCCAGAGGATCGTTTGCCGTGAGATCGGTCGTCATGTCTAGAAGTACCCTTCGCGCTTGCGGTCTTCCATGGCGGCCTCGGACATCTTGTCGTCCGCCCGGGTCGCGCCGCGCTCGGTGAGGCGGCTGGCGGCGATCTCGGTGATCACGTCGGCGATGGTCACCGCGTCGGAGTCGACCGCGCCGGTGCAGGACATGTCGCCGACCGTGCGGTAGCGCACCAGGCGCCGCTCGACGTTCTCGCTCTCCTTGGGGCCGCCCCAGTCGCCGGCGGTCAGCCACATGCCGTTGCGGGCGAAGACGTCGCGCTCGTGGGCGTAGTAGATCCCCGGGAGCTCGATCTTCTCGCGCTCGATGTACTGCCAGACGTCCAGCTCGGTCCAGTTGGACAGCGGGAAGACCCGGACGTGCTCGCCGACCGCGTGCCGGCCGTTGTACAGGCTCCACAGCTCGGGGCGCTGGCGGCGCGGGTCCCAGGCGCCGAACTCGTCGCGCAGGGAGAAGACGCGCTCCTTGGCGCGGGCCTTCTCCTCGTCGCGCCGGCCGCCGCCGAAGACGGCGTCGAAACGATTCGTCTCGATGGCGTCCAGCAGCGGGACGGTCTGCAGCGGGTTGCGGGTGCCGTCCGGGCGCTCGCGCAGCCGGCCGTCGTCGATGAAGTCCTGGACGTGGGCGACGTGCAGGCGGAGGTTGTGCTCGGCGACCACCCGGTCGCGGTAGTCGATCACCTCGGGGAAGTTGTGCCCCGTGTCCACGTGCAGCAGCGCGAAGGGCACCGGCGCCGGCGCGAAGGCCTTCAGCGCGAGGTGCAGCATGACGATGGAGTCCTTGCCGCCGGAGAAGAGGATCACCGGACGCTCGAACTCCCCCGCCACCTCGCGGAAGATGTGCACCGACTCCGCCTCCAGGGCGTCCAGGTGCGAGAGCGCGTAGGGGTTCTCCTGCGCCTCGATCAGGCTGTGGGTCGCGGTCGTCATGCCAGGCCCCTCGTCGTCAGGAAGGCGTGCAGTTCGGCGGCCGAGTCGGCCACCGACCGGCCGTGTGTCTGGATGCGCAGCTCCGGGTCCACCGGGGCCTCGTACGGGTCGTCCACGCCGGTCAGGCCCGAGAGCTCGCCGGCGGCCTGCTTGGCGTACAGGCCCTTGACGTCGCGCTCGGAGCAGACCTCCACCGGCGTGGCGACGTGGATCTCCAGGAACTCCGTACCGTTCGCCGCGTGCCGATCGCGGACGGCCGCCCGGGAGGCCGCGTACGGCGCGATCACCGGTGCGAGCACCTTGACGCCGTTGGCGGCGAGCTTCTCGGCGACGAAGCCGATCCGGGTCACGTTGGTGTGCCGGTCCTCCCGGCTGAAGCCCAGGCCCTTGGAGAGGAACTCGCGGATCTCGTCACCGTCCAGGACCTCGACCCGGTGGCCCTCGGCGCGCAGCCGCTCGGCGACGGCGAAGGCGAGGGTGGTCTTGCCCGCGCTGGGCAGCCCGGTCAGCCACACGGTGGCGCCGCGCTCGCAGGGGGCGGCCGAGGGGGCCGCCTCTGCGGCTCCGTCGACGGCCAGTGTGCCGGCTGTGGTCACGGTGAAGTCTCCTGATGATGCGAAGAATCGGTGCGGGGTCGAGCGGGTCTGACGGTTGTGCGGGTCGAGCGGGTCCGACGGGTCGTGCGATCCGGTCGGCCGGGTCAGAGGTGGATGCCGCACTCGGTCTTGCCCGAGTCGGCCCAGCGGCCCGCGCGGCCCTCCTCGCCCTCGGCGGGCTTACGGGTGCACGAGAGCGGCGAGCAGCCGACCGAGGTGTAGCCCTCCCACAGCAGCGGGTTGAGCAGCACGCCGTTGGCGCTGACGTACTCGTCCACGTCCTGCTGGGTCCAGCGGGCGATCGGGGCGATCTTCACCTTGCGGCGCTTGGCGTCCCAGGCCACCACCGGGGTGCCGGCCCGGCTCGGCGACTCGTCGCGGCGCAGCCCGGTGGCCCAGGCGTCGTACCCGGCCAGGCCGCGGCCCAGCGGCTCGACCTTGCGCAGCGAGCAGCACAGGTCCGGGTCGCGGTCGTGCAGGGCGGGCCCGTACTGGGCGTCCTGCTCGGCCACGGACTGCAGCGGCTTGAGGGTGATGACGTTGACCGGCATCACCGCCGCCACCGCGTCCCTGGTGCCGATGGTCTCGGCGAAGTGGTAGCCGGTGTCGAGGAAGACCACGTCCACGCCGGGGAACACCGAGGAGGCGAGGTGCGCCACGACGGCGTCCTCCATGGAGGAGGTGACGCAGAACCGGCTGCCGAAGTTCTCGGCGGCCCAGCGGAGCACGTCCTGCGCGGACGCCTCCTCCAGCTCCCGGCCGGCGGCCGTCGCCAGCGCCTCCAGGTCAACCGTGCCGCTCATGTCCCGTCCCCCCACTGGTCGCGGTGTCCGTCGTGGTCGCGGTGTCCGGCGTGCCGGCCGGGGCCAGCAGGCCGAGGAACTTCAGCTGGAACGCCCGGCGGCAGGCGCCGCACTCCCACGCACCGTGGCCGCCCTCGGCACAGGGCCGCAGGTCCTCGTCGCCGCAGTACGGGCAGTAGAAGGGGGCTGCGCGCTCGCTCATGCGCCCACCTCGCTCCGCTCGGCGGTCGCTTCGCGAAACGCGCGCCTTCCAACGGTTCGCTCGCTGCGCCCGCTCACGACAGTGCCTCCTCGCCGGCCCGGGCGGTCCACTGCGCGAACCGCTCGCCCTCGGCCCGCTCGGCCTGGAAGCGGGTCAGGACGCGCTCCACGTAGTCCGGCAGGCCTTCCTTGGTGACCTTGAGGCCGCGCACCTTGCGGCCGAAGCCGGCCTCCAGGCCCAGGGCGCCGCCCAGGTGAACCTGGTAGCCCTCGACCTGCTCGCCGTTCTCGTCCGTCACCAGCTGGCCCTTGAGACCGATGTCCGCGACCTGGATCCGGGCGCAGGCGTTCGGGCAGCCGTTGATGTTGATGGTCAGCGGCTCGGCGAACTCGGGCAGGCGCTGCTCCAGCTCGTCGATCAGGGTGCGCCCGCGCTCCTTGGTCTCGACGATGGCGAGCTTGCAGTACTCGATACCGGTGCAGGCCATCGTGCCGCGCCGGAACGGGGACGGGGTGACCCGCAGGTCCAGCGCCTCCAGCCCGGCCACCAGGGAGTCGACCTGGTCCTCGGCGATGTCGAGGACGATCATCTTCTGTTCGGCGGTGGTCCGCAGCCGGTCGCTGCCGTGTGCGGCGGCCAGGTCGGCGACGGCGTTCAGCAGCTTGCCGTCCACCCGGCCCACGCGCGGCGCGAAGCCGACGTAGAACCTGCCGTCCTTCTGGCGGTGCACGCCGACGTGGTCGCGCCAGGTGCCGCTGGGCTCCTCGGGCGCGGGGCCGTCGATCAGCTTGTACTTGAGGTACTCGTCCTCCAGCACCTGGCGGAACCTGTCCTTGCCCCAGTCGGCGACCAGGAACTTCAGCCGGGCGCGGTTGCGCAGCCGACGGTAGCCGTAGTCGCGGAAGATGCCGATGACGCCGCCGTAGACGTCCGCGACCTCCTCCAGCGGGACCCAGGCGCCCAGGCGCACACCCAGCTTGGGGTTGGTGGACAGGCCGCCGCCGACCCAGAGGTCGAAGCCGGGGCCGTGCTCGGGGTGGACGACACCGACGAAGGCGATGTCATTGATCTCGTGCGCGACGTCCAGCAGTGGGGAGCCGGAGACGGCGGACTTGAACTTGCGCGGCAGGTTGGAGTAGTCCGGGTTGCCGATGAAGCGGCGGTAGATCTCCTCGATGGCGGGGGTGCCGTCGATGATCTCGTCCTCGGCGACGCCGGCCACCGGTGAGCCGAGGATGACGCGGGGCGTGTCGCCGCACGCCTCGGTGGTGGACAGGCCGACGCCTTCCAGCTTCTGCCAGATCGCGGGCATGTCCTCGATCCGGATCCAGTGGTACTGGACGTTCTGGCGGTCGGTCAGGTCGGCGGTGCCGCGGCCGTACTGCTCGGAGACCTCCGCGATCGCCTTGAGCTGGGCGACGGTCAGACGGCCGCCGTCGATGCGTACGCGGAGCATGAAGTACTCGGCGTCCAGCTCGTGCGGGTCGAGGATCGCGGTCTTGCCGCCGTCGATGCCCTCCTTGCGCTGGGTGTACAGACCCCACCAGCGCATCCGGCCGCGCAGGTCGGCCGGGTCGATCGAGTCGAAGCCGCGGTGCGCGTAGATCGTCTCAATGCGTGTCCGCACGTTGAGACCGTCGTCGTCCTTCTTGAACTGCTCGTTCGGGTTGAGCGGGGTGAAGTGCCCCATGCCCCACTGACCCTCGCCGCGGTGGCGGGTCACCTTGCGGGCGGCGGCGGGGCGGCGCGCGGCGCCGTCGACCTGGGGCTCGACCGGTTCGGGAGTGGGGGCCATGATGTCGTCCTTACGGGCAGGTGGCTCTGACGCCTGGTGGAGTCGCTGGGCGTGCTCCGGCTGCGCGGGACTGCTGTGACCTGCGGGTTTCGTCAGGACTGGGAGAAGCAGTGACCGTGGCCGGGGGCGCCCGCGGATCCGCTTTCGGCGGCGATGGCGAGGAGTGGCGCCGGGTGCGGTGGTGGCAGCGGGGTAGGGCTCAGGTCACCGGACAGATGGCGCTGGACACGCGAAGGAGATCGACGTGGAGTCGACCTACCAGGGTGGTTCCGGCGCTGGGCATGGCAAGAGATTCGCACGGGCGGCGACTCGTGGTCCACTAACGTCCGCATTCTGGACTCATTGGTGTCAGACTCTGAGACCTCAGGCTCTTTGGCCCGCTCCGGGCATTGGAGCGTACGCGCCCCGCCCCCGGGCCGCCTTCCGGCGTCGGGTCGGGGCCTCGCCGGGATCCGCCCGACGGCGCTCCGGGCGTCCGCCCGACGCCGCGTCCGGGCTTGCGCGCCGTGCCCGTCCGGCGCCGCGCGGTGCCCCGCCGGAGTCCGCGTGGCGGCCGTCCGACGCCCGCGGGCGGGCGGGTAGATCGGCGGGGACGCCCGGCCCGATACCGTAGGTCTGTGCATCCAGCAGGCGAAATGACGAGACCGACCCCCGAGCGCCCCTCGCGGCGGCGGGGCAAGGGCTCCCGGCGCGCGGTCAAGCGGGTCACCTGGCGCAGCACGGCCTGGGCACTGATCAAGGACACCACCAACACCTGCGTCGAGTACCGGGTCACCGGCCTCGCCGCCGAGGCGGCGTTCTTCACCCTGCTCTCGATCCCGCCACTCCTGCTCTGCCTCGCCGGCACGCTCGGCTACCTCGACGAGTTCCTCGGCGCCGGCACCATCGACAAGCTCAAGTCGGACATCATCTCGGCGGCCGGGACGGTGCTCTCGCAGTCCTCCGTCAAGGAGATCGTCGTGCCGCTGCTGCACGGCGTCTTCGACGACAAACGGCCAGACCTGATCTCGATCGGCTTCCTGCTCTCCCTGTGGTCCGGCTCCCGGGCGCTCTACATCTTCATCGACACCATCACCGTCATGTACGGCCTGGACGGCAAACGCGGGATCGTCAAGACCCGGCTGATGTCGCTCGGCCTCTACCTCGGCGCGCTGGTGATCGGCTCACTGGTGCTGCCCCTGCTGGTGGCCGGCCCGGGGCTGGTGGTGGCCGCCGTGCCGAGCATCGCCGACGTGGTCAGCGCGCTGTACTGGCCGGTCGCGATCCTGCTGCTGATCGTCTTCCTGACCACCCTCTACCACCTGGCCGTCCCCGTCTCCACGCCCTGGCGCGAGGACATCCCCGGCGCGCTGGTCGCCCTGGTGGTGCTGGTGGTGTGCAGCCTGCTGCTGCGGCTCTACCTGGTCAGCTCCGTCGAGGGTCCATCGGTGTACGGCTCGCTGGCCGCGCCGGTGGCCGTGCTGCTGTGGATCGGCGTGGTAGCGCTGGCGGTGCTGATCGGCGCCGCGATGAACGCCGCCATAGACCGCCGCTGGCCGACCCTGGAGACCGCCGACGCCCGCGCGGAGAACGAGCGCGCCAGCGAGGAGGCGGCCGCCGCCGTGGTCCGGGAGGTGGCCGCCCGCCGCGCCGTCGAGCGGGCCCGCAAGGCGCGCGAGCTCGGCCTCGCCGAGGGCGCCGAGGAGGAGCCCGACGAGGACGGCGACGAGGGCGAGGTGCCCTCCGAGTACCCCGAACGCTGGGCCGACTTCCTGCCGCCGGAGAACGTCAAGGGGCGGATCGCCTCCCGTGGCCCGCACCACCGCCCCACCCCGCCGCCGCCCGACAGCGACCGCCCCGCCGAGCCGCCGCCGTCCTACCCGCTGCCCGGGCGCCCGCCCCGGCCGCCGTGGGAGCACCGCTGAGGCGTCGCCGGCGTACCGGCGAGGTGGCGCTGACGTACCGGCGACGAGCCGCTGACGTACCGCCTTCGGGCGGGATGGCGCGGCCGGTGGAAAACCGGTTGGCAGCGGGCCGCGGCTTGGCTACGGTAGGCCAAGTCCGAAATCGGGGGCCCGTCATGGGCCGAACAGAGAAGCAGGAGGTGGGCCTCGTGGCTGTCACCGTCGTCACGGCTGTCCTGGACAGCACTCGCGTTCACCTCCTCCTCCCGGCCGCCGGCTGACGTACGAGAGCTCTCTCTCGCGCAGCCGCCGCCCGCCGGGATCGCGTTCCTCCCGAAGGGCCCACTGCGTTGTCCAACGCCACCCCCAGCTCCGCTTTCGGTTTCCCCACCATCGCTTCCACCTCCACCTCCTACTCCGCGCTGTCCGGCCACGGCTGGACGGCCGAGCTGGAGGAGCTCTTCGCCCCCCTCATCGAGGCCGGGCTCACCCCTGCGCGGATCGCCCGCGTCGACCGGGGCCAGTGCGACGTCGTGCTGGCCGACCCGGAGAGCGGCGAGCTGCGCACCGTACGCGCCGACACCCGCCCGGTCGGTGATCCCGACCCGGTCAACTGCCCGTGCACCGGGGACTGGGCCGCCGTCGACCTGGCGGCCGCACCCATGCCAGAAGTCTCGGCCCTGCTGCCGCGCTCGACGGCCATCGTCCGCAAGGCGGCCGGCGGGCGCTCGGACGGGCAGGTGCTGGCCGTCAACCTCGACACCGTCCTGATCGCGGTCTCGCTCGCCGCCGATCCCGACCTCGGCCGGATCGAGCGCTTCCTCGCCCTCGCCTGGGAGAGCGGCGCCGAGCCACTGGTCGCCCTCACCAAGGCCGACCTGGTCGACGACGCCGAGCACATCCGCGCCGACGTCGAGCAGATCGCGCCCGGCGCGACGGTGCTCGTGGTCAGCGCCGAGACCGGAGAGGGCCTGGACGTGCTGCGCGCCTGCACCCCGGGCACCACCGCGCTGATCGGCCAGTCCGGCGCGGGCAAGTCCACGCTCACCAACGCCCTGGCGGGAGCGCGGGTGATGACGGTCCAGCAGACCCGCGCGGTCGACGAGAAGGGCCGGCACACCACCACCACCCGCGAGCTGATCCCGCTGCCCGGTGGCGGCGTGCTGATCGACACGCCCGGCCTGCGTGAGGTCGGCCTCTACGGCGGCGAGGGCCTGGCACTGGCCTTCTCCGACATCGAGGAACTGGGCGAGGACTGCCGGTTCCACGACTGCGGCCACGAGACCGAGCCCGGCTGCGCGGTACTCGCCGCGCTGGAGGCCGGCGTGCTGCACCAGCGCCGGATGGACAGCTACCGCAAGCTTCAGCGCGAGAACGAGTGGATCGCCTCGCGCTCGGACGCCCGGCTCGCGGCCGAGCGGCTGAAGAAGTGGAAGACCATCACCAAGTCCGTGCGGGCCACGGGCGGCTCGCCCAAGAAGTGATCCACCCGGTGGTCCGGCGCGCGGCCGCCCGGGGGCGTCAGGTCCCGGGGCGGCCGCGGGCGTTCAGCGGGCCGGCAGCCGCCCGGTGCGGATGACCTCGGCGTACCACCGCGCGCTGTCCTTGGGCGTGCGGCGCTGGCTGGCGAAGTCGACGTGGACGATGCCGAAGCGCTTGCTGTAGCCGTGCGCCCACTCGAAGTTGTCAAGCAGCGACCAGAGGAAGTAGCGGCGCACCGGGACGCCGTCCGCGACCGCCAGGCGCACCGCGTCCAGGTGGCCGTGCAGGTAGGCGATCCGCTCGGGGTCGTGCACCTCGCCGGAGGGGTCGCAGTAGTCCTCGTACGCCGCGCCGTTCTCGGTGATCAGCAGCGGGACGCCGGGCAGGTCGTCGCGCAGCCGTACCAGTAGCTCGTACAGCCCGCGGGCGTCCACCGGCCAGCCCCTCGCGGTGCGGGTGCCCTCGGCGGGCAGGAAGCGGATGCCCTGGTCGGCGGGCCAGGGGGAGAGCTCACCGCCGTGGCCGTCCTCGCGGGCCGCCGGCGCGGCCGGGTCGGCGGCGGCCACCACCGTCGGGGTGTAGTAGTTGATGCCCAGCGAGTCGATCGGGCGGGAGATCTCGGCGAGGTCGCCGTCGTGGACGAAGGACCAGTCGGTGACGTGCGCGGTGTCGGCCAGCACGTCCGCCGGGTAGCTCCCGCGGAAGACCGGGTCGAGGAAGATCCGGTTGGCCAGGCCGTCGATCCGGCGGGCCGCTTCGAGGTCGCCCGGATGATCGCGGGTGAGCGGGCGGACGGCGGCCAGGTTGAGGGTCAGCGACACCTGGGCGGCGGCGGGCAGCTCGGCGCGCAGGGCGCCGGTGCCCAAGCCGTGGGCCAGCAGCAGATGGTGGTGGGCGGTGAGGGCGCCGGCCGGGCCGGTGCGGCCGGGCGCGTGCACGCCCGAGCCGTACCCGAGGAACGCGCTGCACCAGGGCTCGTTCAGGGTGGTCCAGTGGGCGATACGGTCGCCCAGCCGTCGGGCGGCCAGCCGATGTCGGTGCCGGCGCCGAGCACCCGGCCGTCGGCCGTCCTGACGGCGGCGGCCTTCCAGGGCACCAGGCCGTCGTTGACGGCGCCCGCGCCGACAGTCCTGAGATCGGTGAGCTTGTCGGCCTGCCTCTGGAGTACGCCGGCGACCCGGCCGACCTCCAGGCCCTGGATGTCGGCGAGACCGCCGCCGCCGGCCAGTTTGGTCTGCAGGGCCTGCCAGTACTGGCCCTCGTCCTGGGTGTCGGTCTGCTTGATGGTGATGCCGGGGTGCGAGCTCGTGTACTCGTCGTAGAGGCCGCTCTCCTTGAACCCGAAGGTGCCGAAGAGGTCGACGGTGAGCGTGACCTGCCCGCCGCCGGCGTCCCTGGAGCCGCCGGATCCGCAGGCGGTGAGCAGCAGGGCGCCCGCCAGGGCGGCGGCCCCGAGGGTGGTGGTGGCACGGCGGGTTCTGGTGGGTGGAGTGGAGCGCTTGGTGTGCGTGCGGCGCGTGCGGCGCATGGAAGCCTCCTGGCTTCGTCCGGATCCGGCGGCTCTGAGCGGGGGGACGTACGAGAGCGCAAGTCATGAGAGCGCTCTCTCAGTGGGCTGCAAGGGCTGGGTGAGAGCGCTCTCAGTTGCTGGGGAGGAGATTGCCGCGCCGCGCCGCCCGCCGTCAAGGCCCTGACCCTTGAACGTCCCGCGGGGGTGCTCCTGCCGCCGGGGGCTCGGAAGTTGAAGCCGGGAGCGCTGCGGGGCGGCTCTCGCGCGGGGCATTGACGCGCGACGGTTCCCTCTCTACCTTCAGTCGCGATGAGAGCGCTCTCGCAGACTCCTGACGCCCGCTCCGCCCCGAGCCGGACGTCTCCCGTCGGCCGGGCGCCGACCCCGCGCTGCCCGCTCCGGTGATCCGGCGGAGTGGAAGGTCGGCCGGGCCGACCCTCCACTCCGAGGCCTCCGCCCTACGGCCGGGCGGGTGCCAGCCGTGCCACGGACGGTGCAATGCGCCGACCAGGGCGGGGCGCGGGAGAGAGTGGGAGGGCCGCCCACCCGACCGGGCCGGCGCCGCGGGTGTGAGGGGCCGCCAGATGGACCTGAAACGGGGAACCGCGCTGACGCTGGCGCTGCTGGGCCTGACCATGACCAGCGGGATCGTCGAGGCCGTCAGCTTCCTGGCGCTCGGGCACGTCTTCACGGCGATGATGACGGGCAATCTGCTGCTCCTCGCCTTCGGCATCGCCGGCGGCGCGGGCCTGTCCCCCGGCCGCTCGGCGGTCTCACTCGCCGCCTTCGTGACCGGTGCGCTCGCCGGCGCCCGGCTGGAGAGCCGGGTGGCCGCACACCGCCACCGCTGGTTCGTCGCGGGCCTGCTCGCCGAGGCGGTACTGCTCGGCGTGGCAGGCGTGGTCGCCTGGCGGCTCGACGGCGCCGACACGCCGGCCTCCGCCCGGCACTACGCGGTGGTGGCCCTGGTGGGCGTCGCGATGGGGGTGCGCAGCGTCACCACGCTCCGGGCCCACGTGCCGGACCTGCCGACCACACTGGCCACCAGGACGCTGACCTCGCTTCTCAGCAGCCTGGCGTTCGTGGCCGGGCCGGAGCTCAGACCGGCCGCCGGGGAGCGGCCGTGGCTGCGCCGCTCGGCGGCGGTGGCCTCGATGTTCGTCGGCGGCCTGCTGGGTGGGTGGATGCTGAAGGCCGGATGGCGGCCGGCCGGGCCGCTGCTGCTGGTTGCGGCGGCGGCGCTGGCCATCGCGGTCGCGTACGGTCTCGCCCCGCGTTACCGGTCTCCGGTGCCGCCCGGTGGCGGGTGAGTCGGGAGTGCGCGGCCGGACGGTTCAGGACGCGGGGACCACCCTGAAGCGTTCGAGTACCACCGGGGTGGCGTCATCCACGGTGAACGCCGGGTCGTCCATCGCGGCGCGCAGTTCGGCGCTGTGCCAGAACGTCTCGTGGTCCGCGCGCCACTCGGCCACCGTGGTGTGCCCCTCGCCCTCGTCCAGGGCGTGCGCGAGGTCGACGTCGGCCAGTGCCACCACCCGGACCTCCGTCACCTCGATCACGGCGACCGGCCGATTGTCCGAGTCGACCACCGCGGACCGTGCGCCGACCCGTGGCAGGGCCTCCCCGCAGTGCTCGTACTCGGCCACCAGCCCGGTGGTGCTCGTCTTCGCGCCACCGAGGATCGCGGCCACCAGCTTGTCGCGCACTGGCCCGGGGAAGGCGAACTCGGCGGTGGGCAGGGCGCCGGCGTCGGTGTTCTGATGATCGGTCATCTCATCAGCGTAGGCCGGGTGGCAATCCCATTACGGGGCCGTGGGATCGTTCGGCGGCTGCGCGCACGGCCGGGCCGAGGGGTGAACGCCGCGCCCGCCGCGCGTATTTCCGCCCGAGCATCAGCGTGAGGGTGAGGCAGGTCCCGGGCGAGTGTGGGGTAGGCGCACACGTCGCCGGTGGCCTTGGCGTGCGCCCAGAGGGTTGCCTGAAGGACGGGAACCTCGGTGGTGCCGGTGTTGCCGTTGGCGGAGCCGGGGTTGATCAGGTCGTAGTTGTCCCAGCTGCCGTTACCGGGAGCGGTGGGGATGCGCTGTGCGATGGGGGAGATGTCGGTGGGTTGATGTCGCGTTCTTCCCCGACAACCTTCGGTTCGCCGCGGTCCAGATCCCGCGGCTGGCCCTGGACAACGCCCGTCCCCGCGGCGCTCTCGAAGCGCGACCAAGGTCACCCGTTGTTGCTCGGCGACAAGGGATGCCCTCGCCGCCGGGCAACAACTGCTCTCGGGACTCGCCGACAAGGCCACGCGCCAGTGACGGCCGGGCGCGGCGCGGTTTGTCCCGCTTGCGTCAGCTCGCCTGGGACGGGGACGGGGTCTGCCTGATGTCGTTGACGATCGTGCGGGTGGTGATGGCGGTGGTGTGGACGACGGTGCCGGGCTTGATCAGGTTCGCCTCCGTAGCGCCGGGAACGGGGTTGACCTGGACGGTGCGCTTGCCTAGGAAGGTGAGGGTCTTGTTGTCGAAGATCCACTCGGTGCGCTGGCCGCTGGTCTCGTCGAGCCGGGCCACCGCGACGCCGTGGCGCCCGGCCGCATCGACCGCATCATCGACCGTGACCACGCCCGGGATCTTGGCGGCGGCCTTGTAGAGCGCGGAGGTGAGAGCGGAGGTCGGGTAACTCTCGCCGAGAAGGTCGCCGATGGTGGTGAACGCCTCCTGGTCGGGGCCGCTGCCCGTCCCCTTGGTCTCGTTGTAGATCTTGGCGAGGAGGGCGTCGGGGTCGGTGGTGAGCGCGGCGAGGTAGTCGTATGAGGGGGCGTTGAGGTACGGCTGAACGTCCGAGGCCAACGTGATGCCCTTGGCGTCGGTCGCGCCCGGCTCGATCAGCCAGCCGTTCTTGCCGTCGAGAGACCGCCAGGTCTGGCGGGGGTGCAGCTTGTCGCTGACGACGGTGCTCTTTCCGCTGTCGTTGCGGACGTGGGTGCCGGCCGTCGTCGACTCGATGTAGACGTACTGCCCCTCGCGCGCCTTCGGGGCGGAGGTTTCGTCGGCGGCCAGCGCGATCCGGCCCAGCAGCTGCACGGCGCCACTCGCGTGGGCGGAGCCGACCTGGGTGGTCAGGAGAGGGCCGGTGGCAAGGCCGGAGTCGTCGCCGCTGCCGCCGGGCGTGACGGTGAGGTGGACGCCGGTCACGACGGCTCCGGCCAGGGCGAAGGCCGCCACCGGGATGAGAACCGCGCGGCGCAGAAACGGATTGCGCCGCTTGGCGGAGGCGGGGGAGGACGTACGGAGGTCTTCGTGGATCTGGGTCATCAAGCGCTCCCGGTGCAACTGATGGCGGCCCGCCGGCAGATCCCGCTCCGTGAACTGGAGCAACCTGTCGATCTCGTTGGTCATCGGATTCCTTCCTCTGCGGACCGGACCGCGATGGCGCGGTCGCCATTTACCTGTCGAGGGCGGGCAGCGGGTTCCCGTTTGGGCCATGCCAGTTCCGCGTCCGTGAGTTTGCGCAGCTTCGTACGCGCCCGGGACAGGCGGGAGCGGACCGTGCCGACCGGGATGCCCAGGGCCTGGGCCGCATCGGCGTACTCCATGCCCTCCAGCAGGCACAGCACCAGCACCTCGCGCTCGGGTCTGCGCATCGAGCCCAGGGTGCTGAGCGCGGCGGCGATCCGGCGTCGGTCGTCCACCTGGCCGGCAACCGCCTCGGCATGGTCGGGCACGTCGGACAGCTCGCGGACCGCAGCGGCGGCCGCGGCCCGGTAGCGGCGGTTGCTGCGGCAGTGGTTGCGGGCGAGGTTCGTGGCGATGCCCAGCAGCCAGGGCCGCAGCGAGCCGCCTTCCGGGTCGACCTTGCCCCGCAGTCGCCAGGCCTCCATGAACGTGGCCGACATGACGTCCTCCGCGACCGACCAGTCGGCGGTCAGGCGGAAGGCGTGGTTGTAGACGGTACGGGCGTAGCTGTCGAACAGCCCGCCGAAGGCATCGGGATCCCCGGCCCGGACCCGGGTTCGCATATCTGTGGTCACCTCTCTTCGCTGTCCGGCTCTCGCGGGCGAGTTCCGGTGATGCGCGTCACACGCGCTCAAACCGCACGGCTCGCACCCGCATCCAAGGCACAACCCCCTGACCGGGTGGCGCTACCGGGCTGGCGGTCCTTTCCAAGCCGCCCGCCATGAACCTGGCGGGATGCACATGCGAAGGATCCTTCGGTAGGCCGGCTTGCGAGGCGACCTCGTCGCCGTCCCCACCGGCGAACGCCGACACCACCCGGTGCGGTCCTAGCCGCAATGCCGCTGACCTAACGGCGGCTGCGAGTACCTGACCTGCGGCGATGTCCCCCCGGATAGCCCTGGGATCCAGCAAGGTCACCGGTATTGGACCTAGGCCGAGCTCCGCACGACCAGCCGGGTCGGGGTGATGATCGAGGTGGGGCCGGTGGCGGCCTGCCCGCCGATGCGACGCAGGAGCAGACGCGCCATCAGGCGGCCCATCTCCTCGATGTCCTGGCGGATGGTGGTGAGCGGCGGGTCGGTCCAGGCGGCGACCGACTCCAGGTCGTCGAAGCCGACCACCGCGACGTCCTGCGGGACCCGGCGCCCGTGCTCGCGAAGCACCCGCAGCGCGCCGGAGGCCATCAGGTCGGAGGCGGCGAAGACGCCGTCCAGGTCCGGGCAGCCGGCGAGCAGCCGGGCCATCGCGCGGCCGCCCCCGTCGGGGGTGAAGTCGCCCTCGGCGATCAGCGCCGGGTCGCCGTCGGGCAGGAGGTCGCGGTACCCGTCCAGGCGGTCGAGGGAGGAGGTCTGGTCGAGCGGGCCGGTGATGGTGGCGATCCGGCTGCGGCCGAGCGACCGGAGGTGCTGGACGGCGAGGCGGGCGCCGCCGCGGTTGTCGCTGTCGACGTAGTGCAGCTCGCGGTCGTGCTCGGCGCCGGGCCAGCCGGGCCGGCCGCCGATCACGGTGGGCAGCCCGACCCGGCGGGCCATGTCGGGCAGCGGGTCGCTGCGGTGGAGTGAGAAGAGGAGCGCGCCGTCGACGTGCCCGCCGGCCAGGTAGCGCCCGGCCCGCTCGTAGTCCTGCTGGTCCTCGACCAGCAGCAGGACCATCTGGTTGTCGGCGGCGGACAGCTCCCGGCTGATCCCGCGCAGGTGCTGCGCGAAGAAGGGGTCGGAGAAGATCCGGCTCTCGGGCTCGGCGACGACCACGGCGACGGCCTGGTTGCGGCGGGTGACGAGGGTGCGGGCGGCGAGGTTCGGTACGTAGCCGAGCTCCTCGACGGCCTGCTGGACCTTGGCGCGCAGCGGCTCCCGTACGCCGGCGCCCCCGTTGATCACCCGGGAGGCGGTGGCCCTGGACACGCCGGCGCGCTCGGCCACCGACTCAAGGGTGGGGCGGGGGAGTGCGCCGAGGGGCTGCTGCTGCTCGGTCACCGGGGGCTCCTCTCGCGGTCCGGCGTGCGGGGGAGCAGCCTATCGGTTGACGAGGCCTGTTGAGAGCGCTCCCACCAGGCCGGCCGCCGACCGGTCGGACCGCCGTCCACGGCCATGTCGGTTTTCCGCCAGTCGACGGTCCCCGGGTTGCCGCAGACTGGACAGCGTGATCGACGACGACATGCGGTACCGAGCCGTGGACAGCCGTGACTCCCGCTTCGACGGTGTCTTCTTCACGGCCGTCACCTCCACCGGCATCTACTGCCGCCCGAGCTGCCCCGCAGTGACCCCCAAACGGGTCAACTGCACGTTCTACCCGACCGCCGCCGCCGCCCAGGGCGCGGGCTTCCGGGCCTGCCGCCGCTGCCGCCCCGACTCCGTCCCGGGCTCGCCCGAGTGGAACCACCGGGCCGACCTGGTCGGCCGCGCGATGCGCCTGATCGGCGACGGCGTGGTCGACCGCGAGGGCGTCGCCGGCCTGGCCGACCGTCTCGGCTACAGCTCCCGCCAGCTCCAGCGCCAGCTCATCGCCGAGCTGGGCGCGGGGCCGATCGCACTCGCCCGGGCCCGCCGGGCGCAGACCGCCCGGCTGCTGCTCCAGACCACCGGGCTGCCCGTCACCGAGGTCGCCTTCGCGGCCGGGTTCGCGTCCGTACGGCAGTTCAACGACACCATCCGCGAGGTCTACGACCGCACGCCCAGCGGGCTGCGCGCCGAGGTCGCGGCCGGCCGCCGGGCGTCCGCCGCCCCGGCGGGCGGCCTGAGCCTGCGCCTGGCCTATCGCGGCGCCCTGGACAGCGATCACCTGATCGACTTCCTGGCGCTGCGCGCCATACCCGGCGTGGAGGAGGTCGTGGCGGGCGTGCGACGCGGCGTACGGACATACCGGCGCACGCTCGCGCTCCCGTACGGGCACGGCGTCGCTGAGGTGGACGGCCTCGCCGCCACCGAACCGCGCACCCGCGGGTGGCTCGATTGCCGATTGCAGCTCACCGACCTGCGGGACCTCACCACCGCCGTCCACCGCCTGCGGGCGCTGTTCGACCTGGACGCGGACCCGGACGCGGTCGACGAGCAGCTCGGCGCCGACGCGACCCTGGGACGGCTGATCCGCTCCCGGCCGGGCCTGCGCTCGCCCGGGCACGTGGACCCGCACGAGCTGGCCGTCCGCGCGGTGCTCGGCCAGCAGGTGACCGTCGGGGCGGCCCGCACCCTCGCGGGCCGGCTGGCCGAGAAGTACGGTGCGGCGCTCCCCGAGCCGAGCGGCGGACTTCGCCTGCTCTTCCCGACGGCCGCCGCGCTGGCCACGGCCGCCCCGGAGGACTTCGCCATGCCCGCCGCCCGCCGCCGGGCCCTGACCGGTCTCTGCGCCGCCCTGGTCGAGGGCACCGTCCGGCTGGACGGCGGCGTGGACCGCGAGCAGGCGGCCGCCGAACTGCTCGCCCTGCCCGGCATCGGCCCCTGGACGGTCGGCTACCTGCGGATGCGCGCGCTCGCCGACCCGGACGTGTTCCTGCCGAGCGACGTGGGTGTCCGGCACGGGCTGCTGCGGCTCGGCGAGGCGGGCGACCCCGACTCGGCGGCCCGCCTGGCCCAGGCCTGGGCGCCCTGGCGCTCCTACGCCGTGCACCACCTCTGGGCGGCCGCGTCGGCGGCGGGTGGGGCTCCCGGTGCAGCTGGTGCTGCCGCAGCTGTGACTGTTGAAACGAATGTTGATGTGGACGTTGAGGTGCCTGCCGGCGCGACGGCCGGCGAGTCGAAGGGGACGAGGGCATGAGCACGGTCTTCACGAGGATGGACAGCCCGCTGGGCCCGCTGCTGCTGAGCGGCGTGCGCCAGGACGGCGGGGTGGCGGCCCTCGCCACGGTCACCGCGCCCGGACAGAAGGGAGCGCTCGCCGAGCCCTCCGACGACTGGGAGTACGACCCGGATGCGCTCGCCCCCGCGGTCGCCCAGCTGACGGCCTACTTCGCCGGTGAGCGCACCAGCTTCGATCTGCCGCTGGCGCCGGTCGGGACGGAGTTCCGCCGGCGCGTCTGGGCGGCGCTGGACGACATCCCGTACGGGGTCACCGTGACGTACGGTCAGCTTGCGGTGGCGGCCGGTCTGTCGCCGCGCGCGGTCCGGGCGGTGGGCGGCGCCGTTGGTGCCAACCCGCTGCTGGTGGTGCGACCCTGTCACCGGGTGATGGGAGCCAACGGCTCGCTCACCGGCTTCGCGGCCGGGGTCGATCGCAAGCGCTGGCTGCTGGAGCTGGAGAGCGGCACGCTCTTCTGACCTTCGACTGACAGCCGACTGCCTCTGGCCTCCGACCTCCGGCTCTACCGGGCCGGTCCGTGGTGGTCGTCGTGGGCGGGTTGTGGTGCGGGTGACTGGGTGGGCTGTTGGGCGGGCGGCGCGGCGAGGGCCTTGGCGAGGCGCTCCAGACCGGGCAGCGCACCCATCACGGCCTCGCGGTCGTCGGGGGAGAGGCTCGCCAGCGCGTCGGCGATCCGGCGCTCATGGGCCCGCTGCCAGTCCTCCAGCTGCCGCTGGCCCGCCTCGGTGAGCGCGATCCTGGCCGTGCGGCGGTCCCCGGGGTCGGGCTGGCGGTCGACGAAACCGGCGTCCAGCAGCTTGCTGATCAGGCCGCTGACGGTGTTCGGTGCCAGCCGCTGCCGGGCCGCCAGCTCGCCGACCCGGAGCGGCGCCGCGGCGAGCGTCTGGAGCAGTTCGACCTGCGCCATCGGCAGCGACTCCCACGGGTAGTCCGTCCGGATGCTGCTGCGCAGCGCGCGCCGGAGCCGGGTGACGACGTCGGTGAGCAGCCGCGCGCGCTCGACCGCCAGTGCGACCTCGTCCGTGACCCCGTACACCTCGTCGAGCACGCCGTCGAAGCGCGCCTCCAGTGCCGAGGGCGCGGGTTCGCCTGCCCCGCCCTCGGGCGAGTTTGGGCTGGTCGGGTCGGGGGTGGGCAGTGACGGCATGGCGGACAGCGTAGCGTCTTGCCGCGTGGTGCTCGGTGGGCGACCAGGTCCGCGGCGGAGCGGTTCGGGCGGCGAGCTGCTCGTCCAGGGAGTACCTCCGGCCGGGAAAAGCTCCCCGGCAGAACACCTCCTTGGGCGAGTAGTTCTGACTACGATATATTCTGCCCCCATGAGCGCCGACCGACCACCCTCCCCCAGCGCCGCTCCCGCTCCCGCTCTCCCCCTGGCCGCCGGAATGGCCTCGGGTCTGGGCGCCCGGCTGCTCGAAAGCCGTCTGCTGGCTGAGCGGCCGCGGCCGCGCGTGATCGCGTGCCGGCGGTACGCCCACTGGCTCGCTGTCGGCACTGTGTGCCTCGGCGCGTTCCTCGGGCAGCTCACCGCGAGCATCACCGCCCTGGTCTTCCCCGCCCTGGAACGCCGGTTCGAGACCGGCTTCGCCGCCGTCGAATGGGTCGCCCTCGCCTACCTGCTCGTTCTGGTGGCCCTGCTGGCGCCGATCGGGAGGCTCTCCGACCTCGTCGGCCGCAAGACCATGTATGTCGGAGGCTTCGCGGTCTTCGCGCTGGCCTCGCTGGGCGCGGGCCTGTCCGGCAGTCTGGGCGTGCTGGTGGCGTGCCGGGCCGTCCAGGCGGTCGGCGGGGCGATGATGCAGGCCAACAGCGTGGCGCTGGTCGCGAGGGGGGTGCCGGAGTGCGCCATGCGCAGCGCGCTGGGGATCCAGGCGGCGGCCCAGGCACTGGGGCTTGCCCTGGGTCCGTCGCTGGGTGGCCTCCTGGTCGAGCACGTGTCCTGGCGCTGGGTGTTCTGGGTCAACGTGCCGATCGGGGTGCTGGGCGTCGTGGCTGGCTGGTTCCTGCTGCCCCGCACCCACCCCGACGGGCGCCCCACAGCGGTGGCGGCAGCCGCGCTCGCGCCCCCGACCGGAGGCGAAGTACCGCCGGCCGTCCCCGGGCTTCCGCCGGCCGTCCCCGGGCTACCGCCGGCCGGGGAGAGCGGCAGCGGCCGGTTCGACGGGCTGGGCCTGCTGCTGCTCGCGGGCGCGTCCACCGCTCTGCTGCTCGCCCTGTCGACGGCCTCCGGCCTACCGCTGCCGGGCTGGGCGGTGTTCGTCCTGCTGGCGGCGGCGGTGGCTCTGACGATCGCGCTGGCGAAGCAGGAGCAGCGGGCCGCCAGGCCGCTGATCGCCCCCGGGCTGGTCAGCACACCGGGCGTCCGGTCGGGGCTGGTGGTCGCGCTGGTCGGCTATCTGCTGCTGTTCTGTCCGCTGGTGCTGGGCCCGGTGCTGCTGGTCGATGCTGGCGTCCCGGTGGCCGGGGCCGGTCTGATGATCACTCTGCTACCGGCCGCCTTCGCGGTCGCCGCGACCGTCGGCGGCAGGTTGCTGCCCCGGAAGTGGTCGGATGCCGTGCGTTCACGGTGCGGGGCCGGGGTCACGGCGGCCGGCCTGGTGGTGCTTGCCCTGCTGCCGTTCGGCGAGCGGGCCTCGGCGGGGCCGCTGCTGGTCGTCGGGTACGGGCTCGGGCTCCTGCTGCCCGCCAACAACGCGCTGGTGATGCGCGGCATCCCGGCGGAGTGCTCGGCCGTGGGTGGCGGCATGGTCAACATGGCGCGCAGCCTCGGCACGGCGCTGGGTACGGCGTTGCCCGTACTCGGCATCCACCTGGCGGGCCCGGCGGCGGGCGGGCGTGCGGTGCTGGTCGCGCTGGCGGCGGTGGCGGGAGCGGCCGTCCTGCTCACCCGCCCGGGCCGCGCGGTGCGACCCGTGCCACGCGGGCGGGGCGAGGGCGGGCGCGGCGAGGGCGGGCCGGCCGAGACGACGTCAGGGCCGGAGAGCCGCCCCGCACGCGGAGTGCGGCGGACGTAGGTCCCGTCCGCCGCACTCCGAACCCGTACGGCTGCCACCCGCGTCGCGCACCCAGCGCGGGGGCACCGCTCAGACGCCGGGCTTGGCGCCGCGCTCGGTCAGCATGTCGGTGATCAGCTGGATCTCGGCCGTCTGCCCGATCACCATCGACTGGGCGAGCCGCTTCTCGGCGTCGTTCTTCGCCAGGTCCACGTACCCCTGGGCCATCTCCACCCCGCCCCGGTGGTGTTCCAGCATCAGCTGGAGGTAGAACACCTCGGCGTCACGCCCGCTCAGGGCGCGGAGCCTGTCGAGCTGCGTGTTGGTGGCCATGCCGGGCATCAGCGAGCCGTCGTGGGCCTCGTAGACGTGGTTCATCCGCATCCAGGCCATCGGCTTGGCCTGCGAGCGCTGCGTCAGGTTCCACTGGTCGAGCCAGCCCATCATCATGCCGCGCTGGTTGGCCTGGGTGTTGATGATGTCGAACGCGAGGGTGCGCACGGCGGCGTCCTCGGTGCGGTCGCGGACGATGAAGGACAGGTCGACGGCCTGCTGATGGTGCGTCGACATGTCCCGCGCGAAGCCGGCCTCCGGGGAGTCGTCTGCCGGCGCGGCGGCGACGCTGCCGGCCGCCGAGCCTCCGCTCGTCACCAGGGCGGGCACGCCCAGGCAGAGGGCGACGGTGGCGGCCAGCGCGGCCGGCCACCAGAGCCTGCGGCGCCCGGCTCCGCCGGGAGTGCCCTCCGCGGCCTTGCCGGCACTCCCGTCCGAGGTCCGTTCGGCAGTCCGGGCTGCGGCCTCATCGGCAGCCTCGTCGGGTGTCGCGTCGGTGGCGGTCATCGCGTCGTCGCCCCCGCTCACTGGGCCGCGCTGCACGAGGCGCCCGGCTCCTGGGTCTGCTTGCCCTGCACGTACTTGGTGAAGAACTCGTCCACCCGTGGGTCGTTGGCGTTGTCCAGGACGAGCTGGGTGCCCCACGCGCTCAGGGTGATCGTGCCCTGCTCGTCCGGGTACGGGCTCATCAGCGAGTACTGGGTCGTCGAGACCTTGGTGGCAAGGGTCTTGATGTCCTCAGGCGTGGCCTTGGCGTTGTACGTGACCCAGACCGCGCCGTGCTCCAGCGAGTGGACGGCCCGCTCGTTCTCCACCGGCTGGTCGTAGACGTGCCCCATGCAGTCCAGCCACATCGGGTTGTGGTCGCCGCCGACCGGCGGCGTCTGCGGGTAGGTCACCTTGGTGGTGACGTGGGTCCGGCTCAGGTTGTCGAACGTCTGCACGCCACTGACGGGCGCGTTCGCCCGGGCCTCGTCGGCCTTCCGCTGGTTGTCGGCGTCGATGACGATCCACGTACCGGTCGCTATCGCGCCGACCACCAGCGCGCCGGCGACCGTGATCGCGATCACCTTGTTGCGGCGGTCCCGGCGCTGTTCCTCGGCGCGCAGCTCGGCGATCCGGGCGCGGCGGTCCAGGCCGGACTGCTTGCCACTGGGCTTGTTCGACTGGTTGCTCGACTGCTTCGAGGCGGAACCCATGGAGATGTCCTTGTCCCCGTCGTGCGCTGTGGGCACGGCGGAATGAAGAGGTGGCAGAGGGGGCGGAGCCGTCGGTCCCGTCCGCTGCGGGAGGCGGGACGAAGGCCGGCGGTGGGTTCCGCTAGGACCGTTGGACCTGTAGTTCGTGCAGGTCGGGCGCCAGATGGGGCCCTGGGGGAGTGGCGACGGGTGTGCCGCGCGGCAGGGCCCGGACGGTGACCGGCCGGGGCAGGGTGACCGGCAGCCGCTGCGGGGGCGGGTTCGGGAGCTGGGCGTCCTGCGCGCAGTAGGGGTGACTGGAGCACCCGTTGTGCTGCGGAGGGGTGTCGCCGTCGGCCGAGCACCAGGTGCGCGGACGCTGCCCGTCGGTGCGCTGGACCGGCCGGACCGGCTGGCCCGGCTCGTCCCGGTCCGCGCGCGTCGCCCGGTCCGCCCGCGTTGCCCCGGCTGTCCGCGCGGCCCGGTGATCGGCGGTGTCGGAGGGGGAGGACGCCGGGCCGGCCTGGGTCGTGACGGGCGGTGGTGTGAACCCGGATCCGGCCGTGACGGCCTGGGCATGCCCGGCGGACGCGAGCATCGTCAGGAGTCCGACCATCAGCAGGGCCAACAGCGCGCCCACCGGGCGGCCCGCGTTCGCGGCCCTCCCCGGCCTGGGTGCTCTGGGCGCCGACGCGGTCATGCGCACATATTAATCAGCCGAACGGGTGAAGCGATGCCCCTCCCGGGCCCTCAATTTCGCCCCCGGACAGTCCGGCTGCCCCGGGAAAGCGCGCTGCTCCGCGTACTTTCGGCCTGGGTGGACGGATCCGGTCGGCCGAGGAGCACGGCCGGGTACGTCCGGCGGCGGTGGGCATCCTCCGATGGGTGCGGAGTTGTCCCCGAACGCCGGACACCGTCGTCGTGCTTCGGGAGAATGACGCGGAGTCCGGCACGCAACCCGCTCGGCAATGCCCCCCGTCCCCGCCGGGGGTACGGCAACCACGGACCAGGAGCCGCCAGATGAGGAAGCAGGGCGCACCCGCGCAGCAGCAGCCGGAGGACGGCTGGTGGCACGCGGTGTACGAGGGGCCGTCCGGCGTGCTGCCGGACATTCCGGGCGCCGTGGCGGGGGAGGGAAGCGTCGACGACTGGTTCGACACGGCTGCGGGGATGATCGGCGTGCAGCGCACGGCGGAGGACGCCGACGATGCGTCCGCTGCTGCTGCTGCTGCCGCCGCCGCTGCGGCTGCTGCGGAGCCGGAGGGTGAGCCGGAGGGCGCGCCGGACTCCGCCGTGGCGGTGGTGCGGGACAGCATCGACGACTGGTTCGACACCGCGGCGGGCGTGATCGGCGCCCAGCGTGTGGGGGAGCCCGCGCCGGCCCGGGTGGACGCGCCCGCCGACGGGCCCGGCACCGACCGTCCGGATGAGCCGGAGCAGCTCCAGCGGGCGAGGCAGCAGGAGCGGCCGGAGCCGCCGCACTTGGAGCAGGTGCCGGCGCAGCGCGAGGCGGAGGAGGAGACGCCCGCACCGGACGGGGTGTCAGCCGACGCCGGAGTGGCCGCTGCGGGCGAGCCGGTCGACGAGACCCGCCGGTTCGCGGCGCCGTCCTGGGCCGACGACAGAGGCCCGATCCCGGCCCCGGCCTCGCGCGCGGCCGAGGAGGTGCCGGCGCCCGAGCAGCCCGCCGCCGACACACTGCAGAGCCTGCTCGTCGAGCCGTCCCCCGCCGGTACCGGCGCCTCGGACGCCTCGGTGCCCTCGTCGCCTGAGCCTGCCACGGCCTCCGCCGCCCCGCTCACGGAGCCCGAACCGGGCGCACCGACCCCACCGGTCGCATCGACCCCACCGGCCGCACCCACTCCGCCCGCCGCACCCACCGCTCCCCGCCCGGGCGTCCGCCCCGCGTACACGGCCGGGACCGTGCCGCACGTCGGCGAGCGTCCCCCGACGTACGGGCCGGAGCCGACCGCGGTACCGGCCGCCGATCCGGACGGGCTCGGGGCGGTCGTGCCCGACACCACGCTGGAGGGGGCGCAGTACGGCGTGTCCACGCTGCGCGCGGTGTCCGTACGCGGCGACTCGGCCCGCTACCTGGGCGAGCCGCGCCGGGATTCCCTGCTGGTGACCCGGTTCGGCGACGGGCCGGACGGGCTGCTGCTGGCGGTGCTGGGCAGCTACGGCCGGCCGAGCGGGGGAGAGGCCCCGGCGGCGGACGCGACAGCCCTGGCCACGGCGGAGGCCTGCCGCCAGCTCGCCGCCGCGATCGGCCGCAGCCGTGCCGAGCTTGCCGCCGATCTGCGGGCGGGCGCACGAGACCGCCTTCGGTACGGCCTGCAACGCCTCGCCACCCGCGCGGCAGCGCCCCTGCGTGCCACCGTGCCGGACCTGACCCCCGCCACCACGTCGGAGACCGAACGCGCCACCGAACCCGAAACCGAACCCGAGGCCGAGTCCGGAACCGCACCGGTCGCATCCAGGCCCGAGCCGCTTGCGTCGTCCGAGCCCGGGAGCGCGGCCGCCGCGACGACCGCCGAGGAGCCCCCCGGCTCGTTGCACTGCCTGCTGCTCTCCCTCGACCCCGCCGCGACCCACCGCGCGGCCTTCGGCGTCGGCCCCGGCGGGCTCTTCCTGCTGCGGTCCGGCCACTGGATCGACGCCTACGCCGCGCGCCTGCTGCACCACCCGGACGGGCAGCCGCCGCAGGCCGCCGAGGCGGTGCCCGACCCGCGCCCGTTCCGATTCCGGCTGGTCCCGGCCACCGCGGGCGACATCCTGCTGCTCTGCACCCCTGGCCTGGCCGGGCCGATCGCCGACGAGCCGGCCGTCGCGCACTTCCTGGCCGCGCACTGGGCACACCCGCATCCGCCGGGCACGGTCGACTTCCTCCGCCAGGTCCAGGTCAGGGCGAAGGGCTACGCGGACGACCGCACCGCGGCCGCCCTCTGGACGGAGTAGCCCGACCGGCCCGACTGGCCCGGCCGACCGGGGAGACCCACCCGGCCTGGGACCCACCCGGCCCCGGGCCGCCGGCGAGGGCGGCCCGCGGCGGGGGAGGTCAGCGCCCGCCCAGCAGCGTCGCCGTGACGGCGGCGGTCTGGGCCAGCGCCTCCTCCCGGCGCGCGCCGGGCAGCCCGATCGCGATCGGCACCGCGAAGCCGTCGAGCAGCGCCCGGATCTGCACCGCCCGGTCGTACGCCGAGCCGGACCCGGGCAGGAACCCCCCGTTCGCCGTGCCCTCCTCGATCAGCGCGACCAGGTCGGCCTGCCAGGGCGCCTCGATCTCCAGCTGCCCCTGCCGGATCTCCGCGCTGGCGGGGGAGCGCCCCCACACCTCCACCCAGAGGATCCAGCGCGGATCGCCGGGCCCGCTGGGCAGGTACAGCTCCGCGTACGCCGCCAGCCGGTCCCAGACGCTGTCGGTGGCGCGCGCCATCGCCTCCTGCCGGCGGGCGCCGAGCTGCTCCTCGCTCCAGCGCAGGGTCTCCAGCAGCAGCTGGTCCTTGCTGCCGAAGTAGTAGAGGAGGTGTCCGGCGCTCATCTGGAGCTGCTTGCCGAGGCCCGCCATGGTGAGCTTGGCGAGCCCGTGCTCCGCGATCGCGCTCCGCGCGGCGGCGAACACCTCCTCGCGGGGGCGCGCCGGGCGGCGCGGACGGGTGTCCGCCATCTGTCGTTCTCCTCCTGGGCCGGGGGTCGGCCTTTACGATACGGCGGTTCGTGCGCCCCCTATGGTGGGTACGCTGCTGGCCAGCAGGCCCCGTAACCGAGGGGGTAGTCATGGCTACTCTGATCATCTTCCTCTGCGGGTCGGCCGGACTGGTGGCCGGGCTGACGGCCCTCCTCGCCCGGCGCGGCGCGCGACCCACCCAGAACATCGACGGCGTACTGGCCGAGCGTGAGCGCAGCGCGCAGGCGCACGCGATCCGCTCGTCGTACAGCTCCGTGGCCATGCACAGCACCCACGGGCTGATATCGGACGACCTGGGCAGGTACGTCGGCTGACGCCCCGCGCCCGCCGCAGCCGAACCCTCCTGCCACGCACCCTCATTCGCTCCCCGCGACCGCCGCAGCACGGCGAACATCCCGGTGCGGACGCCATTTGGTGCCCGGAAGGGTGGGGCGCGCGAGGACCGGCACCCGCCTCCGGCCCCGAAATGCCGTCCACGAACCGTGAAGTCCTGCGGCATATCTGCCGATACCTCATATGCCCCGTCATCACCGGCCGGTGACCGGCGGAGCTCCACCGACCGCTCTCGCAGCACCGCCCCCACCGCGTCACCCTCACCCGCGCCGCCCTGACTCCCCCCAGCTCACCGTCACCGCCTGGACTCGCGTTCCCGTTCAGGAACTTCAGCATGCCCCGGAGGCCCCCGTGCCAGAACTCTGGATGCCCGGCGCCGAGCGTCACGACGTCGGCGACCACGCTCCGACCGACCAGCAGTACCCGCCGCGCGCGATCGCCCACATCACCTGGGACCGTGACGCCAGCCCGGCCGCACCGCAGGACTGGGTGCCGTTCGACGACCTCGTCTCCTACTTCACCGGCTCCGGCCGGGGTGATGCGCCGCATCTGGTCTGGGATCCCTTCTCCGGGCGGATAGCCCAGCTGTTCCCGGCGGACTCGCGGTCCAAGAGCCTGGTGGACGACGCGGGCGGCACCCGGACGAACCGCGCCGGTGCGGTGGTGATCCAGATCGAGGCGGTGTTCTTCCCCAACTGCCGCAGGAACGGGCGGGTCTACGGCGTGCTCACGGACACGCCCTGCGCGGGGTGGGACCGGCTGCACGCCTGGATCGCGTCCTGGGGGGTGCCCGACGTCTGGCCGATGGGCCGGCCGGTGGACTTCACCTCCCGCCGTGACGAGTACACCTGGGAGACCAGGGGCGGCTGGTACGCGCACGCCCACGTCCCCGAGAACGACCACCAGGACCCGGGACCCTGGCCGGACTTCAGCACCGGCTCGCCGCCGCCGTCCCAGCCGCCCCCCGACGGGGAGATCGCCCGCTACCAGGTGACGATCGGCGGTCTGCGATACGGCTACGGCGCGCACGGGGAGCACGTCACGCTGGTCGGCCGGGCGCTGGTCGCCGCGGGATTCGGCCGTCACTACACCTCCGGCCCCGGGCCGGACTGGACGGACGCCGACACCCTGAACTACGCCGACTACCAGCGCTCCCTGGGCTACACGGGAGCCGCGGCGGACGGCGTGCCGGGTGAGGCATCGCTCCGCCGGCTGCTCGGGCGCCTCCCCGGTGAGCGGCCCGCGGTCTCGGTGGCCCACCTGGTGGCGGCGGCCCGTACCGACCCGGGCGGTGGGCAGGGCCACCGGACGTACGGCACCGAGGTGAAGATCGTCGAACAGGCCCTGGTCGACGAGGGGCTGCTCGACCCGGCCTGGGTGGACGGCAGTTTCGGCACCCGGACGGTGACGGCGTACGCCGCCTGGCAGCGCCGCCTCGGCTACACGGGTTCGGCGGCGGACGGAATCCCCGGCCACGGCTCCCTCTCCCGCCTGGGCGACGCCCACGGTTTCATCGTCACGGAATGATCGGAGACCACGATGCTTCGTTCCCTCACCGAAGCCATCGCGCGCACGGCGCCGACCTGCCCGGTCATGCCGCCCGGCAGCCCCAACACGGCTGCCCTGCGATCCCGGCAGCATCCGTGAGCGCCACGGACGCCGATCCATCGGTCTCCGTCACCCTGGAACTGGCCGAGATCCACCGGATCGTCGACGTCGGATTCGCGCAGCTCGAAGGGCAGTTGGCGCTTATGCTCCAGCGTGCGGTCCAGTCGGACGAGCATGTCGCGGAGCTGAAGGCGGAGGTGAGCGGCCTGCGCCAGGAGGTCGAGGAACTCCAGCGCGGCCGCTGGCCGCTCCCGGCGGTCGGTGCCCTGACGGCCCTCGCCGCGCTGACGGTGGCACTCGTGCAGCTGTTGAGTCGGTGAGCCGTGGGGGGGGCCCCCGGGGGGGGGCCCCCCCGCCCCCCCCCCCCGGGCCCCCCCCCCCCCCCCCCGCGCGGCGCGCCCCCCCGCGGGGGCCGGCGGCGGGGGGCCGGCCGCCGGCGCCGCAGGCC
>NZ_JBITGZ010000016.1:167999-189082 GCF_044457565.1 Kitasatospora sp. NPDC050543
GGGCGGTGGGGTGGGGGGGGGGGGGGGGGGGGCGCGCCGCGCCCCCCCCCCCCCCCCGGGCTCGACCGCCGGCCCGGAGCCGACCCTCCGCTCCCGGCGGCTCGGCTCCGGCCTCGGTGGCCCGGCGAGCGGTAGCCGTCCGACGGACCGTCAGGCCTTCGGCTGCTGCTGGGTGATGCAGTGGATGCCGCCGCCGTTGGCGAAGATCTCGCGGGCGTCGACCAGCTCGACGGTGCGGCCGGGGTAGGCCTCGCCCAGGATGGCCGCGGCCTCCTGGTCGCGCGGGTCGTCGAAGGCGCAGAGGACGACGGCGCCGTTGGCCACGTAGTGGTTGATGTAGGAGTAGTCGACCGGCTCGCCGTCCTCGTCCAGCAGGACGGTCGGGGCGGGCAGCTCGATGACCTCCAGCTGGCGGCCGGCGGCGTCGGTGGACTTGCGCAGGATCGCCACCAGCTCCTTGCAGACCTCGTGGTCGGGGTGCGAGGGGTCGGGCTGGACGTGGGCGACGACCACGCCGGGGCGCACGAAGGAGGCGACGATGTCGATGTGGCCCCGGGTGCCGAACTCGTCGTAGTCGCGGGTGAGTCCGCGCGGCAGCCAGATCGCCTTGGTGGTGCCCAGCTGCGCGTGCAGCTCGGCCTCCACCTCCTCCTTCGTCCAGTCGGAGTTGCGGCCCTCGCCGAGCTGGACGGTCTCGGTCACCAGGACGGTGCCCTCGCCGTCGACGTGGATGCCGCCGCCCTCGTTGATCAGGCGGGAGGCGAACCGCTGCACACCGGTGAGCCCGGTGATGTGTTCGGCGATGTGCTGGTCGTTCTCCCAGCTGGCCCAGGACTGCGCGCCCCAGCCGTTGAACACCCAGTCGGTGGCGGCGAGCGAGCCCTTGCCGTCGACCAGGAAGGTCGGGCCGATGTCGCGCATCCAGGCGTCGTCGAGCGGGCGCTCGACCGTCTCGACCTGCTCGGAGACGTACTTGCGGGCCTCCTCGGTCTCACCGGTGTTGACGATCAGGGTGACCGGCTCGAACCGCACGATGGTGTTGGCGACCTGGGCCCAGGCGAGGCGCGCGTCGTGCAGCTGCTCGGGCGTCTCGAAGGTCTGGTTGGTGCTGGGGAACGCCATCCAGGTGCGGTCGTGCGGCGCCCATTCGGCGGGCATCCGGTAGCCGAGCGAGGCGGGGGTGCTGGTCATGAAGCGGGTCCTAGGGGAGGGGTGGGGGAGGAGGTCAGAGGAAGTACAGGCGGCTGAGCGAGACGCTGTCGGCGGGCTCGGAGCGGATCGGGGAGCCGTCCAGCGAGACCAGGCCGGTCTCGGCGACCTGGACGTCGCCGATCCGGGCGTTGCGCACCATGTCGCGCGGGCCGATGCCGCGGGTGCCGCGTACGCCGACCCGGCGGCGGCGGGTGGGCATGCCGTCGGCGGGCCTGTCCAGGTACGCGCCGTCGGCGGCGGCCTGGGCGACGAAGGCGACCGAGATGTCGGCGGCGGTGGCGCCGTGGGCGCCGAACTGCGGGCCCAGGACGAGGGGTTCGCAGCGGTCGGTGGAGGCGTTGGGGTCGCCGACCACGCCGTACGCGGGGAAGCCGGCCTTCAGGACCAGCTGCGGCTTGGCACCGAAGTGGTCCGGGCGCCAGAGCACGATGTCGGCGAGCTTGCCGACCTCGATCGAGCCGACCTCGTGGGCGAGGCCGTGCGCGATGGCGGGGTTGATGGTGAGCTTGGCGATGTAGCGCAGCACGCGTTCGTTGTCGTCGCCGCTCTCGGTGGTGCCGTACGAGCCGGTGCCGTCGAGGGGGCCGAGTTCGGCCTTCATCTTGCCGGCCATGGCGAAGGTGCGGCGGACGGTCTCGCCGGCGCGGCCCATGCCCTGGGCGTCGGAGGAGGTGATGCCGATGACGCCGAGGTCGTGCAGCACGTCCTCGGCGCCCATCGTGCCGGCGCGGATGCGGTCGCGGGCCATCGCGGCGTCGCCGGGGAGGTCGACCTTGAGGTCGTGGGCGGAGACGATCATGCCGAAGTGCTCGCCGAGGGCGTCCCGGCCGAAGGGCAGGGTGGGGTTGGTGGAGGAGCCGATGACGTTCTCGACGCCGGCCATCTTGAGCACGTTGGGCACGTGCCCGCCGCCGCAGCCCTCGATGTGGAAGGCGTGGATGGTGCGGCCCTCCAGGACCCGCAGGGTGTCCTCCACGGACAGGCACTCGTTGAGGCCGTCGGTGTGCAGGGCGACCTGGACGTCGTACTCCTCGGCGACCCGCAGCGCGGTGTCCAGGGCGCGGGTGTGCGCGCCCATGTCCTCGTGCACCTTGAAACCGGAGGCGCCGCCTTCGGCGAGGGCCTCCACCAGCGGGGCCGGGTCGGAGGACGAGCCGCGGCCGAGGAAGCCGATGTTGACCGGCCAGGCGTCGAAGGCGTTGAAGGCGTGCCGCAGCGCCCAGGGCGAGTTGACGCCGACGCCCCAGACCGGGCCGAACTCCTGGCCGATGATCGTGGTGACGCCGGAGGCCAGCGAGGCCTCCATGATCCGCGGGGAGAGCAGGTGGACGTGGGTGTCGATGGCGCCCGCGGTGGCGATCATGCCCTCGCCGGAGACGATCGTGGTGCCGGTGCCGACGACCACCTCGACACCGTCGAGCGTGTCCGGGTTGCCCGCCCGGCCGATCGAGGCGATCCGCCCGTCGATCAGGCCGATGGACGTCTTGCGGATGCCCTGGATCGCGTCGATCACCAGGACGTTGCTGATCACCACGTCGCAGGTGTCGCGGACGGCGGCGGCCTTGAGGTGCAGCCCGTCCCGGGCGGTCTTGCCGAAGCCTGCCAGGAACTCCTCGCCCGGCGCCTGGGAGTCGGACTCGACGCGGACGATCAGGCCGCTGTCGCCGAGCCGGATCCGGTCGCCGGCGCGGGGGCCGTGCACGGAGATGTAGTCATGGGGGGTGATGGCAGTCACGACTCGACCTCTGCGTCGTCGAAGTTGATCAGGTAGCCGGTAGCGCGGGCCTTCTCCAGCGCGGCCTCCTTGGCCCCGGGCGCGTCCAGCGGGCCGTCCACCAGTCCGGCGAAGCCGATCGCGACCCGCTCGCCGCCGATCGGCACGAGGCCGACCTCGATCGTGGCGCCCGGGTCGAAGCGGACCGAGGAGCCGGCCGGGACGGCCAGGTGGGTGCCGTAGGCGGCCGCGCGGTCGAAGGCGAGGCGCGGGTTGGACTCGAAGAAGTGGAAGTGCGAGGTGACCGAGATCGGTACGGCGGAGGTGTTGTGCACCGCGACCACGACCGTCTCCTCCACCGGGTCGTAGCCCTCGCCCGGGCCGGCCAGCGCGCCGCCGGGGGCCTCGTCGCCCAGCGAGCCCGCGCCCTTGAAGGGGTCGTTGACCACGGCGAGCCGGGTGCCGTCCTCGAAGACGGCCTCGACCTGGATCACGGTGACCACGTCCGGTACGCCCGGCAGCACGTCGTCGGCGGTGAGCACGCTGCGGCCGGCCTCGATCGCCTCGGCGAGCCGGCGCCCGTCCCGGGCGGCCTCGCAGACGGTGTCCGCGATCAGGGCGTGGGCCTCGGGCACGTTGAGGCGTACGCCCCGGGCGCGGCGGGCGCGGGCCAGCTCGGCTGCTGTGAAGATCAGCAGCCGGTCCCGCTCGGTGGGGGTCAGTCGCACGGTTCCTCGCTCGCGGTCGCCGATGGTACGGGGGTGGGGCCGGTACAGGGGGCGGACCCGGGGGGTCCGAAGTTAGAACGTCGTTCAAACTCCTCCTGGCCATTGAACCCGGACCGGGCCCCCCTGTCCAGCCTTGCCCTCGCGGACCCGATCGGCGCGCCGGGCGCCGCGATCGAGTCACCGGCTGGTGCTGTCGCTCGTCGCGCTCGATCGGTGGGTGGTCTGTGCGGGGGCCGTGGGCGCCGTGCGGGTGGCCGAGCGGTTCGGGACCGGCCGCTGGTTCCCGGCGCATGCGAGGAGTGCGAGGAGGGGGAGGGGCTGACGAATGTGGTTGTCCCGGTCGCAAACCTGTCCGAGGTGGGGGATTGGATCACGGCGTGCGCCCCGAGCCCCTTTCACCCCAGGTGATCGGACGCACACTGTTGCAAAGCGTGCCAGATGGGCATGAGGATGGGGGTTCAGTAAGTGGGTGGCCCGGCCGGCGGGGGATCCGGCATGGGCGCCGGATGAAGGCGGGGGCGTGTCTTGATGGACGGTCAGTCGCGATTTCCGCGGCAGCGGACGAGTTCGGGTTCGGGGGACGGACTTCGGTACACCGCCTCGGGCGGAGTGCCGGTGGGGCAGGCCGGGTACGGCAGGCCGGCGGAGCAGGGCGTATCGGCGGCCGGTTGTGCGCTGCACCGCCGCCTGCACGTGACGGTGGAGGCGGCCGATCTGGTCGCGGTGGGGGCGGTCCGCCAGCGGCTGCGCTCCGCACTCAGCCGCTGGGGGGTGCCCGAACTCGCCGACACCGCGGAGCTGCTGACGTCCGAACTGGTCACCAACGCCCTGCTGCACACCCGTCAGGGCGCGGTCCTCGACGCGGTGCTCACCGCGGACCTGCGGCTGCGGATCGAGGTCCAGGACGGCACCGCCGGGCTGCCCGTGCGCCGGCGTGAGCCCGACACCGAGTACGCGACCTCCGGCCGGGGTCTGCTGCTGGTCGAGGCACTGGCCGACGACTGGGGGGTACAGCTGCGGGGGGACGGCAAGGTCACCTGGTTCGAACTGGCATATTCCTGAGTCCTCAGCATTCGCCGTCGTTCGCCGCCGAACCGAGGATTCGCGGGCCCGTCGCCATTGCCGCTTTGCCGAACATTCGACAGGATAGTGGGAATGTGTGCCCGGGAACGGGAGCCAGCGGGGAGATCCGGCCTCGACCGGCGAACCTCCCGGCCGCGCCCCTCCAGCACCACGTCACCATCACCACCTCATCACCACGAGACGGCCATGCCGTTCCGCCCCGGCGGGACGCACGGCACGGCAGCGGCAGGAGCAGTATGGCCAACGAGCCCGAGCCACAGGGGTCGGCGCTTCCTCCCGGCGCGCCTGCGGGCCCGGCCTCCGGGAACGCGGGCGCGGGCACCGTCGGCCACGCCAACGGCGGCCCGGCCGGCGCCCCCGGCACGACCACCACCCGGACCGCCTCCACCAGCCCTGCCGCCTCCACCGCCCCTGCCGCTCCGGCCCCGGCCGGCGCCTCCGGCGCGCTGCCGGCCGGCCGCACGCCGGCCCAGGTGGTCCGCAGACACGCCCTGCGGGCGGCGCCCGGCCTGGCCACCGGCCGGCTGGCGCCGGTGGCCTCCGGCGGCCTGCCCACCACCTCCGGTGACTCCACCCCGGACTGGCTGGAGCCGGCGATGGCCGCCAACGGCATCGGCTCCTTCGACTGGGACATCCGCCGCGACGTCCTGGAGGGCGACCAGCGGGCCTGCGCGATCCTGGGTCTGAACAAGGGCGGCGGCGGGGGCCGGTTCGACCACACCTCCGGCTCCTTCCTGGCGCTGCTCCACCCGGAGGACGCCCCGGTGGTGCGCCGCCGGGTCGAGCGGGCGGTCGCCGAGCTGGGCCAGTGCGGCGCGTACTACCGCACCGTCGTGCCCAGCGGCGAGCTGCGCGCGGTGCGCTTCCGCGGCCGGGTCCTGGCGGACGCCTTCGGCCGGGCCTCCCGGATGGTCGGCTTCGTCTGGGACGCCACCGTCGAGCTGCACAAGCGCGACCGCGCCGACCGGATGGCCCTGCTGCGCGAGGAGCGCTCGCGCTTCATCAAGGAAGCCGCCCGCGCCCTGTCCGAGGCCGTCACCGTGACGGACGTCGCCCGGGTCTTCACCGAGCTGCCGTTGCCCGGCCTGCCACCGGACGGCCTGGTGCTGGCGGCGCAGGAGGCCGGGCGGGTCCGGATCCTGGGCGCCAGCGGGTACCAGCCGCACGAGATGGAGGCGTACGACCGCTCGGTGCTGCCGCCCGCGCACCCGGCGGCCGAGGCGTTGCGGGGCCGGATGCCGGTGTTCATCGCCAGCCGCGAGGAGTACCGCGAGCGCTACCCGGAGGTCTGGGGGTCGGTCAGCGCGATGCCGCGCAGCGCCTGGGCGTTCCTGCCGCTGGTGGCCAGCGGCCGGGCGATCGGCGTCTGTCTGGTCAGCTTCGACGACGACCGCGAGCTGGACGCCGACGAGCGGACCCTGCTGTCCACCCTCGGCGGCCTGGTCGCTCAGTCGCTGGCCCGGGCCCGGCTGCACGACGCGGAGCACGAGCTGGCGGCGGGCCTCCAGCGGGTGATGCTGCCGCGCACCGTACCCTCCGTCCCCGGGGTGACGACGGCGGTGCGCTACCTGGCGGCCGGCTCCGGCCTGCAGATCGGCGGCGACTGGTACGACGTGGTGCCGCTGCCCGGCGGGCACGTCGGGCTGGTGATCGGCGACGTCCAGGGCCATGACGTGCACGCGGCCGGGATCATGGGTCAGCTGCGGATCGCGTTGCGCGCGTACGCGGCCGAGGGTCACCCGCCCGCCGCGGTGATGGCCCGTGCCTCCCGCTTCCTCGCCGACCTGGACACCGATCACTTCGCCACCTGCACCTACGCCGAGGTCAACGTCGACTACGGCGTGGTGTACGCGGTGCGGGCCGGCCATCTGGACCCGGTGGTCCGGCGGGCGGACGGCAGCGCCGCCGTCCAGCCGGTCGCCGGCGGTCTGCCGCTGGGCATCGCGCCGGACGAGGAGTACCGGGTCACCCGGTTCAGCCTGGATCCGGGCGAAACGGTCCTGCTCTGCACGGACGGTCTGGTCGAGTCCCGGACGATGGACCTGGACACCGGGATGGGCCGGCTCTGCCGCTCGCTCTCCGGTGAGGTCCACAGCCACCGGGAGGCCGGCGGGGACCCGCTGGAGGATCTCGCCGACCGGGTGGCCTCGCAGGCCGCCGACGCGGGGGAGCGCGAGGACGACATAGCGCTCCTGCTGCTGCGCTGGGACGGCCCGGCGGGCGGGCTCGCCGCCCAGCAGCTGCGCCGCCGGATCGGCCAGGCGGACCTGGCACGGATCGCCGAGGTCCGCGCCGAGCTGCGGGACGCGCTGCGCCGCTGGGGCGTGGCCGAGCTGGTCGACACGGCCGAACTGCTCGCCTCCGAGCTGGTCACCAATGCGATCCGGCACACCGATCGCGACGCCATGTTCACCGCCCGGCTCTACCGGGATCCGGACGGCGAGGGCGGCGGGGCCAGGCTCAGGGTCGAGGTCGAGGACGAGTCGGACCTCTGGCCCACCCGGCGTACGCCGGGGGAGCAGGCGTCCTCCGGGCGCGGGCTGATGCTGGTCGAGGCGCTGGCGGACGGCTGGGGCGTGGAGCCACGGGGCTCGGGCAAGCGGATGTGGTTCGAGCTCTCCGCCGCGCCGGTGGCGGCGGAGAGCCCGAACCCGGGCCGGGGCTGATCAGCGATCACCCGAACTGCTGCTCAAGGTCCTTGAGCTTCTGCTCCAGCGAGTCCAGCCTGGGCAGGGTGACGGTGTCCTCGTCGAGGGTGAGGTCGATCGTCCGCCGGCTCGGGCGGGCCGGCAGGCCGGCCTGGACCACGATCGCGGTGGCCGGTTCACCGGCGCTGGGCTCGGGCCCGGCTATCGCAGACTCCGATCCGGACTCCAACTGCCGTGCGGTGGCCGGGCCGCGCGGGCGCCAGACGCTGTGCGTCCGGTTGATGGCGCGGATCTCGGCGCGCTCGCGCCGAGAGGCCATCCGCTGGCGTTCACGGTTGGCGGCGGCCTCGCGCTTGTCGTCGCGGACCTCCTCGACCGCCTCGTCCAGGCTGCGGACGCCCTCCAGCAGCATCAGCGACCAGGCCGCGTACGTCTCCACCGGGGCCCGCAGCCAGCGGACGATCCGGATCTGCGGCAGCGGGCGCGGCACCAGGCCCTGCTCGCGCAGGGCGGCCCGGCGGGTCTGCTTGAGGGCCCGGTCGAACAGCACGGCCGCGGAGAGGGACATCCCGGCGAAGAACTGCGGCGCGCCGGCGTGGCCGAGGCCGCGTGGGGCGTGCACCCAGTTGAACCAGGCCGAGGCGCCGGCGAACAGCCAGACCAGCAGCCGGGAGCCGAGCGCGGCGTCGCCGTGGCTGGCCTCGCGGACGGCGAGGACCGAGCAGAACATCGCCGCCCCGTCCAGGCCGAACGGCACCAGGTACTCCCACCCTCCGGAGAGGTTGAGATTCTGCACCCCGAAGCCGACCAGACCGTGGAAGGAGAGTGCGGCCGCAACGGCGGCGCAGCAGAACAGCAGCGTGTACGAGGCCCCGCCGTAGAGCGATTCCTTGCGGCGCCTGCGCTCCTCGGAGCGCTCCCAGGAATCCGGGCCGCCGTTGGACACCGAGCCTCTGCTCCGTGCGAAAGCCACCAGCACGGCGCTCACCACCAGCGCCAGGACGCCTGTGATGGCCCAGCCCAGAGGTATGTCGGACAGTTTCATGGCCTGAACCAGCCTCGCTTTCCTGCGGAGTGACCGGGAATCCATCATGGCGGATGTCCGCCCGCCAAATGGCTGATTTGCTGTCAATGCGCTGGAGAGAGGGATTTCTGACCGGGAGGCAATCGCATCGTCATACAAATATACGAGGGGATTGGTGCGGATTACTGCCCGGAATTTCGATTCCCTGTCCGTATCGAACAGGTCAACCGCGTGCCGCGCGGGGGCACCCGAAGCAGGACGTCTCCGGCCGGGCCGTGTAGAGCAGGCAGCAGCTCGCCCGGGTGCGGGTGCGGGTGCGGGTCCGGGCGCCGAGGCTCTCCCCGTCGCAGGTGTCCTCGCCGGATGCGCCCGCGTCGAAGCCGGTGCCGGAGGCGAAGGGCGCTGTGCCGCGGCCCCTGTCCGGCAGCAGGTCGCGCAGTGCGGCCACCGCGCGCTCCTCCTCGCCCAGCAGCCCGCCGACGTACCACAGGCCCTCGACCACCGCGTCCGTCGCCATCGCCCAGAGCGTGCGCGGGCCGCGTCGTACCGCCGGCCGGAACACCGAGAGGACCGGGTCCAGATGCGCCGTCAGAGCCGCCAGCAGCGCGGCGCGCAGCGCGCCCTCGTCCGCCACCACCAGCGCGCCGGGCAGCGCGGCCGCCGGATCGCCGGGCAGGCAGGTGAAGGCGCCGAGCCGGGCGGTGAGCTCCCCGGTCCGGCGTCGGAGCGAGACGGCCTCCGGCGCCAGGACGGGCACCCGGTGCTCCAGGAACCACGGCAGGGTGAAGAGCAGTCCGGCCGGCCAGCAGTAGCGGTGCAGGCAGAACCCGGCGGCGACGTCGGGGCGCAGCGGCCGCCCGTACCGCTCCAGGCCCTGGCGGGCGTCGAAGGCGATCAGCCTGCTCAGTGCCGCCGGGTCGTGGAGCAGGTCGGCGCCGCTGACCCAGCCGTTGCCGGAGCGCGGTGGGCCGGGGTGGACGCGCAGCTCGGGGAGGACCTCGGCCAGCCGGGAGTAGCCGGCGGTGCAGGGCGGAGGCAGCTCGGCGCGGGGCCGCGGCTGCGGGGCCGGCCCGCTCGTGCCCGCCGGGGTGCCGTCCGCGGCGGCCTCCGCGCGCCCGGGGCTGCCGACGGCTGCGGCGCTGCTCGCGGTCATGGCGGCCCCATCGGGTCGACCGGAGCTCGTGCGGAGCCCGGGAACGGCAAGGCGACCCGGCCGAGGCGCTGCTCCCCTCGGCCAGGTTAGGCTCACCTTAGCTGATGCTGCCCCCGGCCTCCTGTCCGATGCGCCCGTCCGTGGGAGTGGCGGGTGTGCCCGGTGCCGGCGGGGCGCTCAGGTGGCGCGCCAGCCAGACCGGTACGCCCCCCAGCGCCCGCACCAGTCGCCTCGCCTCCGCTCGTAAGCGGGTCGCCTCGGCTGGTCCCGACACCCCGGCGAGTGCCGCCAGCGCCGGTGCGACGCCGACCGTGAAGCCCAACTGCTCGCGCAGGCGCAGCGAGTTGTCGAAGCCTTCGCGGGCGCGTTCCCGGTCCCCGCCGGCCAGGGCGAGCGCGCCCAGGTGCCGCCAGGTGGAGGAGCTCAGCAGCGCGTCACCGTGCTCCGCCGCGCCCTCGTGCGCCCTGCGGTACGCGATCCACGCCGCCGTCGGGTCGCGCAGCAGGTTCTCGGCGACCAGGCCGCGGCGGAAGTCCAGCAGCGGACGGCCCGCGGCGTTCGGTGGCAGCAGGGCGGAGGTGCGGCCCAACGCCGCCTGGGCCTCGTCCAGCCGGTCGCGCTGGCCGAGCACGCTGGCCACGTATGCCAGGAAGCCGCGGGCGCAGGCGGCCGCGGCGCGCTGCTCGGTGGTGGACGCGCCGGCTTCGGCCAGCCTCAGCGCCTGCTCGGCCTGCTGCCAGTGTGCGGCGGTGAACAGGCACTGCTCGATGAGGAGTTCGGCGCGCACCAGGGCCGCCGCCGGATCCCGCTCGGCCGCCGGACGCAGCAGTTCCGCGGCCTCCTGCCAGCAGGCGCGTGAGCGCAGCCGCCACACGGTGTCCGCCGGCTCCTGCGGAGCACGCCCCCGCCCCCGCCCGTCCCGGCTTCCCGGGGCTGTTCCGTGCTCTGACAACGCCACCTCCTTGTGTGCGCCATCCAGCAATCGGGAGTGTCAGCAATCGGGACTGCTGTGGCCGCAATTCAACACGGGGGTGAGCTTGTGCACCAGATCACGAGCGTCACTGATTTGCGCCCCCGGGCGGGTGCGGGCCCGGCGGCGGGGGTGGGTCAGGACGTCCAGCCGGTCTCCATCAGCGCTTCCGCGGCGCCGTTCGCGGGTTGTGGGACGCCGGCCGGGTCCAGCGTGAACAGGGCCACCAGGAGCTGTTCGCCGCGTACGGTCGCCTGGTGGGAGTACCCCGCCATGGTGAACATGGCCGATGCCATCTCCTCGGCGTGCAGGGTCTGCAGCCACAGGCACTCGACGGACTTCACGTCGGCCGGCTCCGTCCAGGTGTCCACCTGGGCGACCATCCGCGCGCCCAGCAGGGTCACCCCGTCCCGTTCCTGGGCCTCCGTCAGCTCCAGGTCGTCAAAGCCCAGCCACTCCAGGTACCGCGCGGCGGTGTACACCGCGTCCTGCGAGGTGCGTACGGGCTGCGGGCGGAACGGCGCCCGCCGCTGCCAGGCGCCCGGCGAGGGCATCGCCGGCATGCCGGGTGGCGCGGCCACGGGGGCGCTGTGCGGGCGTACGGTCTGCGGGCGGGTGCTCGGCGGGCCGCTCGGGCCGGCGCCGGGCAGCCGGGTCGCCTTGTCCACCGGAAGACGCACGGTGGCGCCGCAGTTGCAGGTGAACTCGGGCTGCGGCCACTGGTCGGAGCGGCCGCAGTGCGGGCAGCGCATGCTCAGCCAGGAGTCCTCCCAGGAGCGGAACCGCACCTGGACCGGCACTCCGCCGCGCAGCAGCGGCACTTTCAGCGAGGCTCCGCACGCGCAGGGCAGCGACGGCGGCTCGTACAGGTGCTCGCGCCGGCAGGCCGGGCAGCGGATCGCCCGCGCGCCGCCGCCACCGCCCTGGGGGTGCTGTGCCGGGTCGCGGCCGGTGAAGTCATCGGGCAGTGACAGTCCGGACATGGCTCGCACCGTCCGTTCGGTTCGGCTGGGCAGGACGCTCCCATGCTCCCTGATCCGCACGGGTCGTGGCGAGGAATGCGGCAATCCCAGGGACAGATCAGGGGTGCCGGGCCGGCGGGTACGCGTGGAGGACGAGGCGCCGCCGGCGGTGATCATTCTCCGGGGGGAGCCGGGCCCGCCGGGCGTCCCACCGGATCGGCTGCCGGGGTGGATCGGCTGCCGGGTGGATCGGGCTGCCGGAGCTGCTTCCGGGTGGGGCGGACACCGAGGTCCGCCGGGCGCGGACCTCAGCCCGCCGTCCAACGGGCGAGGTCGGCGGGGGTGTCGAGGTCGTCGGGCACGGCGACGTCCCCGCACTCGACCAGGACGAGCTCGTCCGGGTGCGCCGCGAGCAGCGCGCGGGCGCCCGCGTCGCCGGTCGCACCGGCGGCGGCCTCGGCGAAGTGCCGGGCGCCGACCAGCACCGGGTGCCCGCGCCGTCCGTCGTACCCGGCCGCCGCGAGCTCGGCGCCCGCGCGGTGGGCGGCCAGCAGTCGGGCGACGGCCTGCGGGGTGACGCCGGGGGTGTCCACCAGCATCACCAGCACCGCCGCGAGGCCGGCCGGCAGCGCCTGGAGGCCGGCCCGCAGCGAGGAGCCCATGCCGCTCTCCCAGAGCGGGTTGTCGATCAGCCGGCACCCGGGCAGCTCGGTGCCGGCCCGGACCCGCTCCCGGGCGGCGCCGAGCACCACCGTCACGTCCTCGCAGCCCCCGGCCCGCACCACCGCCACGGCGTGCTCGACCAGCGGCCGGCCGCGGTACGGGAGCAGGGCCTTCGGCCGTCCGCCGAGCCGGCTGCCCCCGCCGGCGGCCAGGACGAGGGCGGCGACGGGCGGGTGGTGATCCTTCATGCGACCAGCTTGACGGGCCGCGCAAGCGCCCGCAGTTGTATGAATGCACAACACGAACCCGCAGGTCGCGGCGGCAACCAGGCTCTTCCACCGCTGGATCTTCGCCGGGGCTGGGCCTGTACTTGGTCGATGGACACCGCACCTCCCCCGCTGGTCGACCGCTTCGGCCGGGTCCACACCGACCTGCGGGTTTCGCTCACCGACCGCTGCAACCTGCGCTGCACGTACTGCATGCCGGCCGAGGGGCTCAACTGGCTCCCCAAGGCCGAGGTGCTCAGCGACGACGAGGTCACCCGCCTGGTGCGGATCGCGGTACGGCGCCTGGGTATCACCTCCGTCCGGCTGACCGGCGGCGAGCCGCTGCTGCGGCGCGGCCTGCCGGACCTGGTCGCCCGGCTGACCGGGCTCGGCCCGGAGGTCTCGCTCACCACCAACGGCATCGGGCTGGCCCGGACCGCCGTCGCGCTGAAGGACGCCGGGTTGCACCGGGTCAACGTCAGCCTCGACACGCTGCGCGCGGACCGCTACGCCGAGATCACCCGCCGCGACCGGATCGCCGACGTCTTCGCCGGCCTCGCCGCCGCCCGGGCCGCCGGCCTCGCCCCGGTCAAGGTCAACGCGGTGCCGGTGCGCGGCGTCAACGAGGACGAGATCACCGACCTGGTCGAGTTCGCCGCCGGGCACGGCTACCGGATGCGCTTCATCGAGTCGATGCCGCTGGACGCCCAGGGCGCCTGGGACCGGAGCAAGATGATCAGCGCCGATGAGCTGCTGGAGATCCTCGGCGCCCGGTGGGAGCTCGTCCCGGTCGGCCGGCACGGCAACGCGCCGGCCGAGGAGTGGCGGATCGCCGGGACGGACACCGTGGTCGGCGTGATCGCCTCCGTCACCCGCCCGTTCTGCGGCGGCTGCGACCGGGTCCGCCTGACCGCCGACGGCCAGCTGCGCAACTGCCTGTTCGCCACCACCGAGTCCGACCTGCGCGCCCTGCTGCGCGACGGGGCCGACGACGCCGCGATCGAGGCCGCCTGGCGCAACACCATCGCCCGCAAGGGCCCCGGCCACGACATCAACTCCGCCGACTTCGTCCAGCCGGACCGTCCGATGTCCGCCATCGGGGGCTGAGCAGCCGTCAAGTCGGCGGCCGCGGCGGCGCGTACCGGGTGCGGGGGCGCGGCCGACGGGCCGGGGGCACGTCGGGGGGTCCTGGTGGACGGGACCCGTTGCGCGAGCGGCTGAGGACGGCGTGCTGTGAGGGGCGCACCGCTGGTGCGCCCCTCACGGGCTACGTCGATGGGGCCGCGGGCCGGCAGGTCAGCCCGTCGTCGGGGCCGTCAGGTCGTAGAGCGTGGCGCCGTCGACCGTCTTCGCGGTGAAGTGGGCCGCGACCCAGCTAGCGATCTGCGCGGACTCCGAGGAGGACGATCCGCCCGGTCCGCCCGCTCCACCGCCCGCTCCACCGGTGGCGCCGGCCGCGGTGGCGGCTCCCGCCACCTCGGTGCGAGTCTGCGAACCGCCGCCGATGAAGTAGTGGATCTTCCCGTCCCGCACATACTGCTGGAAGGCGCCCAGGCTCAGCGAGGGATCGGTGCCGTTGAAGCCGCCGAGTGACATCACCGGCTTGCCGGTGGCCAGTTGGTAGCTCGCCGAGTTCTGCGAGCCGACCGCGGCCGCCGCCCAGGTGTAGCGGTCGGCGTCCTGACCGATCAGCGCGGCAAGGCCGGCACTCACCCGCGCGCCGTTGAGCAGCCCGCCCATCGCGCCGCCGCCCATCCCGCCGCCGCCCATCGCACCCGGAGCAGCACCCGGAGCACCCGCAGCGGCGCCCGCCGTACCGCCCGGGGGCAGGCCCGGCGCACCGTTCGGCCCGCCGGGGAAGCCCATCCCGCCGGCGCCGCCCGGGAACCGCCCGGCCCCGCCGCCCCGGCCGTCAGCCCGCGCACCGCCGTCGCGCGGCCCGCCGGCCTCGCCGCCCGGGAACACCTGCCCACGGCCGCCGAAGCCCGCGCCCTGGACCCGCGGGCCGGCCGTCACGATCGACCCGGTGTGCCCGGTCGAGACGGTGTCCAGCGCGTACGCCGCCGGCCCGCCGAACGCCGCCGCCAGCCCCACCAGGGCGGCCACCGCCGCGAGCCGCGCCGCCAGCCGCCCGGCCAGCAGCAGCGCGGCCGCCGCGGCCAGCCCGCCGGCCGGCACCGCCCAGCGCAGCCACGGCTGGAAGTCCGGGCTGCGCCCGAGCAGTACGTACGCCCAGAGGGCCGTGACCGCCAGCGTGCCGCTCAGCACCGCCGCGTACGGCAGCCGCCGCCGGGCCCGCCACAGGCCGTCCACGCCCATGCCGACCAGCGCCGCGACCGCCGGAACCAGCGCCACCGTGTAGTACTGGTGGAAGATCCCGGACATGAAGCTGAAGGTCAGCGCGGTGCAGACCAGCCAGCCGCCCCAGACCAGGAAGGCCGCCCGGGCGCTGTCCGTGCGGGGGTGGCGGCGGGTGGCCCAGAGGCCGACCACCAGCAGGATCAGCGCTGCGGGCAGCAGCCACGCGATCTGGCCGCCGATGTCGCCGTCGAACAGGCGGGTGATGCCGGTGGAGCCCCACTGCCCCCCGCCGCCGCCGCCACCGCCGGGGCCGCCCGGGCCGCCGGCGCCCGCCATCCGCCCGCCGCCGACGCTGCCGGTCTCGTTGCCGGTGAGCCGGCCGAAGCCGTTGTAGCCGAAGGTGACGGACAGGAAGCTGTTGTCCTGCGAACCACCGATGTAGGGCCGGGCGGAGGCCGGGACGAGCTCGACGACGGCCACCCACCAGCCGCCCGCCAGCGCCATCGCCGCACCGGCGGACAGCAGCTGGCGCAGCCGCCGCCAGACGCCGGTGGGGGCCACCACCAGGTAGACCAGCGCGAAGACCGGCAGCACCAGGAAGGCCTGCAGGGTCTTGGTGAGGAAGCCGAGGCCGAACAGCACCCCGGTGAGGACCAGCCACCTGGTGCTCGCCGTCTCGGTGGCCCGGAGCAGGGCGTAGGCGGCCAGGGTCAGCAGCAGGACCAGCAGCGCGTCCGGGTTGTTGAAGCGGAACATCAGGGCCGCGACCGGGGTGAGCGCCAGCGCCGCGCCGGCCAGCAGACCGCCGAGCGGGGAGAAGCGGCGGCGCAGCGTCGCGTACAGCGTGGCGACGGTGGCCACCGCCATCAGGGCCTGCGGGGCGAGGATCGACCACGAGCTGAGGCCGAAGAGCCGGGCGGAGAGCGCCATCGGCCAGAGCGAGAGCGGGGGCTTGTCGACGGTGATGAAGTTCGAGGCGTCGGAGGAGCCGTAGAAGAAGGCCTTCCAGCTCTGCGAGCCGGCCTGGGCGGCGGCGGAGTAGAAGGAGTTGGCCCAGCCGGAGGCGCTCAGACCCCAGAAGTAGAGGACAGCCGTCGCGGCGAGCAGCGCGAGCAGGGCCGGGCGTGCCCAGCGCGGGTCGTCGGCGCGGCCGCGCCAGGTGCGCCCCGGCAGGGTGCGCAGCCGGCCGCCCCAGGAGGCCGGGCCCCTGGGACCGGCCTCGGGGAGGGTGGCGGGCGGGAACAGCGGGTCGACCGTGGCGCGTGCCGGGGGCTCCGGCGGCGGGTAGTTCGCAGCCTCGGGCCACGGGTCGCTGGTCGGAGGTGGGGAACTGGTCGTGGTCATGGGGGATACGTTCGGCCGGGCGGCTGAGAGGGCCATGAGACGCAGCTGTGAACGGGCTGTGATCTTGCCGGTCCGGCTCGGATGCGGTCGGAGCCGCGCCGGGGTCCGGCCCGGATGCCGGTCGGGCGCCGCCCTGATCCCGCCCGGGTGCCGCCCGGGTCCGGGCTGCCGGTGCCTCGGGTCAGGCGCTCTGAGGCGCCGTCAGGTGCTTGCCCAGCCACTCCAGCGCGGGCGGGATCTCCCGGGTCCAGGTGTGGAAGTTGTGGCCGCCGGTGTCCAAGGTGATGGTGGAGAGCTTGGTCGGGGCCTTGAACGCGCCGACCATCGCCTGGGTGTCCTGGTAGTTGTTCTCGTCGTAGCTGGTGGCCAGCAGCAGCGAGACGGGCGCGGCGGGCTTGTTCTTCAGCCGCCAGAGCAGGTCGTTCTCCTGCTTGAGCTGCCCGTTGCCGGCGAACAGGTCGCCGGTGGTCTGGTCGATCGGCGCGGTGTAGTAGCCGGAGAGGGAGATCGCCGAGCGGTACGCGTCGGGCTTGCGCAGCGCGAACTTGAGTGCGCAGTAGCCCCCGGTTGAGTTGCCGATGACGGCGCGCGAGCCGGGGTCGTCGGCGAGGCGGTAGGTGGTGCCCAGCGCCTTGGGCAGGTCGGCGGTGAAGAAGGTCTCCACCTGCGGGCCGCCGGGGACGTCCATGCACTCGGTGTCGCGGTTGCCGGAGAGCGTGGGGCGCATCAGCACCAGGACGGTCGGCGGCAGCTTCTTCTGCTCGATGGCCTGGAGGGTGGAGGCCGGGTACTGCATCAGCGAGATCAGCTTCTCGGCCGAGCCGGGGTAGCCGGCCAGCACCAGGGCCATCGGGAAGGCCTGCTTGGCGTAGTCGGGCTGGAAGTACTGCGGCGGCAGGTAGACGTAGGCCTCGCTGCTCAGGCCGGAGCCGCTCCCTTTGACGTCGACCTTCTGGATCAGGCCGGACCGCTCGCGGGCCGACCCCTGCGCGGAGTACACCTTCTGTTCGCCCGTCACCGACAGGGCGGCGCTCGGCTGGTGGTCGACGACCGTGCCGGGGCCGCCGTCGGAGCCGAGCAGGTCGCTCCAGGAGCTGTAGAAGCCGAAGTACCCGTTGGCGATCAGGCCCATCGCGAGGAGTACGGCGAGCTGGGTGGCGAGGAACGCGCCGATCCGGCCCAGCCAGGCCTGCCAGGTCCGGCCGGCGAGTCTCGGCCAGAGCCACATGGTGGCGGCGAAGACGGCGATCGCCATGACGGAGGCGATGATCTGGAGCGGGAGTCCGGTGAGGCTGGGCACCAGCTGATGGTAGTTGACGGGCTCGCAAGCCCTGGTACGCGCCCCTTTGCGCCATTGTGCGCTCCATTGACCCCGGCTGCTCCGGCCGGGATCATGTCCGCGGGGAAGCACGACGACGGCATCAGGGGGGCCTGTCTTGGTCATGGCGGCGAAGTCCACCAGAGCGGTAGTCCTGGCGGCGGGCGCGGTCCTGCTGCTGGGTGCCTGTAGCAGCGGCGGCAGCGGCAGCAGTGGCGGTGACGCGGCATCGACCAGCAGTGCGACCGGATTCCCGTCCGCCACGCCGCTGCCGGTCCGCACGCCCACGCCGACACCCACTCCCACGCCGTACGGGCCGGTGCTCACCGGCTGGATCGCGCCGTTGGAGAGCGCCGTCGGGCAACTCGCCAAAGCCGGCAGCATGGACGAGTTCTCCACCGCCCTGAAGGACGCGGGCACCAAGGCGGACAACGCCTCCACCGGGCTGTCCCTGGCGTCCGAGCCGGCGGGTGTGGCCACCGCCCGACGCCAGCTGATGGTCGCCCTGGGCCAGCTCGCCGCGGACCTCGACAAGGTCCGGGGGGACATCCGCAGCAAGAACCTCTGCGCGACCAGCTCGGCGCTGGCCAAGGTGGGGGAGTCGGAGGGCCTGGCCGGTGTTGCGCCGGCCCTGAAGGCGCTGGCGGACGCCGGGTACCCGACCTCGTTCAACGTGCCGGACATGGGCAAGCTCCAGCATCGCTCACTGGACAACGGCACGCTCGTGCGCGAGGGCCGGCTGAACGGTGAGGGCGTACTCAGCATCGAGAACGGCGGCAGCTCGGACGCGGTGCTCTCGCTCGCCAAGGGCGGCAAGTCGGTGCACTCGATCTTCGTCAGCAAGGGCAAGACCGCCACGCTGGAGGGCATCGAGGACGGCACCTACGACATCTACTTCGCGGGCGGGGCGGACTGGGACTCCTCCACCAAGGCGTTCACCCAGAGCTGCGACTTCAGCAAGTTCGACGACACGATGGAGTTCGAGACCTCCCGCACCTACACCAAGTGGTCGATCACCCTGCAACCGACCGTCGGTGGCAACGCGCAGACCAGCGACGTGCCCGAGGGCACCTACCCGCTGCCGTAGCGCGTCGGCCGGGCAGCACTGCGCCCGGAGCGGCCGTCACGGCAGCTCCGGGCGCTTCGGGTGGGCCGGGCTCACGCGGTGCGCCCGGCCCGGCGTGCCCGGCTCAGCTCGCCCGGCTGAGCCAGGCGGTGGCGTTGAGCGCGAGCGCGGCGTCGGTGCCCGCCGGGTCGTCCCAGCCGTTGAAGAGCTTGTTGCCCGACTGCCCGGTGCCGTCGTCGGCGGGGGAGCTGTCGCCCCAGATCGCCACCCGGCCGCTGCCGAAGGTGCTGGTGACGAAGAAGGCGCCGGAGGTGCCGCTGTAGCCGGTCCGGTAGAGCAGCCCCTTGACGGCGGGGTTGTCGGCGGGCTTCAGGGTGAAGGTGGTGCCGGCCCGCAGGATCGAGCCGGTGACGGTGCCGAAGCCGCCGTGCAGGACGGGGTCGGCCGGGTCGGCGACGGCCCGCGGGTTGTCGGTGCTGATGTTCTTGAGGTCCACCGAGAACCCGAAGGGGTCGGTGTTGTCGACGCCGTTGGCGGTCATCAGGTCGTTGATGATCGCGGGGGAGTCCCAGCCGTCGTTGTTGCGGTCGCTCTGGGTGTGGTCCGAGATCAGGAACAGCCCGCCGCCGTTCTGCACGAAGGTCATGATCGCGGCCTTCTCGGCGGCGCTGAAGCGGATGTTCGGCTCGGGCACGACGAAGGTGTCGAAGTTGGCCAGGTCGAGCGCGCCGCCGGTGCCGTAGCTGATGGTGCCGCCGGCGGGCAGCGTCTTCAGGCTGTACTGGCCGGTCCGCTGGAGGGCGACGCCCCACGCGGAGAGCGCGCCCGTCCAGCTCTTCTCGGTGGTCGGGTCGGCGTTCTGCCCGAGCGGGTCCGGGATGCCGGTGCTGATGATCCAGTCGGCGTTGCCGGCCGTCTCGGCCTTGCTGTTGTCGAAGAGCACCCGGTGCTGGGTGCCGACGGCCGCCCGGGCCGGTGCCGCGACGGTGGGGGTCGGGGCGGCCAGGCCGGTGAGGGTGGCGGCGAGGACGGCGGCAGCCAGGGTGGCGGTCGTCCGGGACGTTCTGTGATGGTGGGTCATCTGCCGTGCCTCCGTGGGGGAGTGAGGGTTCCGCGCCGGGATATTCGCGCGTAGATCCGAGTATCCGGCGGGAGGGGCGGCACCGAAAGCCTTCGGAGGTTACGGCCGTTCGTACGGCACGTGACGCGTTCCGGTCATCTCTCTCGGCTCTGCCCAGGTCCACCGATTTCCGATCGTAGTTGCGTATGACTTGCAACTACTTCCTTGTACGCGGAAAGATGGCCCGGCTCGATGCTCACCTTCAGTGCTCACCCTCAGCACTTCCCGAGAGGACGCCGCCATGACCAGCGCGCCCCCCGTCGCCGCCGCACTGCGCGCACCCACGCGATGGCGTGACCGGCTCAGCCGGGACGAGTGGGTGCGCCTGGCCGGAATGGGCGGCTTCATCCTCGCCCTGCACGTGATCGGCTGGTTCACGCTGCTCGCGGTGATCGCGCCCCGGCACTACGACGTCGGCGGGCAGGTCTTCGGTGCGGGCATGGGCCTGACCGCCTACACCCTGGGCATGCGGCACGCCTTCGACGCCGACCACATCGCGGCCATCGACAACACCACCCGCAAGCTGATGGGCCAGGGCAAGCGGCCGCTCTCGGTCGGGTTCTGGTTCTCGCTGGGCCACTCCTCGATCGTCTTCGGCCTCTGCGCGCTGCTCGCCTTCGGCATCCGGTCGCTGGCCGGGCAGGTGGAGTCCGACGAGTCCTCGCTGCACAGCGCCACCGGCCTGATCGGCGTCACCGTCTCCGGCACCTTCCTGGTGCTGATCGGCCTGATCAACCTGGGCGCGTTCAACGGCATCCTGAAGGTGTTCCGCCGGATGCGCGAGGGCGAGTTCGACGAGGCGGAGCTGGAGCGCCAGCTCGACCGGCGCGGCTTCATGAACCGCATCCTGGGCCGGGTCACCAGGGCCGTCACCAAGCCCTGGCACATGTACCCGGTCGGCCTGCTCTTCGGCCTGGGCTTCGACACCGCCACCGAGGTCTCGCTGCTGGTGCTGGCCGGCGGTGCGGCGGCCTTCTCGCTGCCCTGGTACGCGCTGCTGGTGCTGCCGGTACTGTTCGCCGCCGGAATGAGCCTGCTGGACACCATCGACGGTTCGTTCATGAACTTCGCGTACGAGTGGGCGTTCTCCAAGCCCGTCCGCAAGATCTACTACAACCTGACCGTCACCGGCCTGTCCGTGGTGGTGGCCCTGGTGATCGGGGTGATCGAGCTGGTCGGCCTGCTCGGCGAGAAGCTCGACATCACCAGCGGCCCGATCGCCTGGATCGGCGAGCTCGACCTCAACCTGGTCGGGTACGCCGTGGTCGGCCTCTTCGTGGTGACCTGGGCGGGCGCGCTGGCGTTCTGGAAGTTCGGCCGGGTCGAGGAGAAGTGGTCGGCCGGCCTGGCCGCCGGCAGCGCCGAGAGCGACTGACGGCAGCGGCCGCGCGGGCAGAGGGCCCGCCGCCCCGGGGGACCCCCCGGGGCGGGGCCCCATAGCCGTGGCCCCGCGGGCCCCGGGTGGGGCGGTCGCCGCCCCCCCCCGCGGGGGGGGGGGGGGGGGGCGGCGG
>NZ_JBITGZ010000017.1:0-64570 GCF_044457565.1 Kitasatospora sp. NPDC050543
GAAGCCCGCCGGCTGACCACGGCACACCACAACACCACAGCGCGCACCGCTCGCCCCGTCCGGCACCCGCCGGACGGGGCGAGCCACATCCGGGCTGCGGCGGGCCAGGTGTCGGACGAATCAGTACGTACGGGCCGGTACCACCCCCAGTTGTCGAGTGACCGTCAAAAGTTCACCTCTCAGGTCTACCCGCGTAACTCACCTGGAGGGCATGCTGGTTGCTTGCCCGGACCGTGCGGTCCGGGCGCGGCTTCACCCTGCGCCCTTGCATCCGCCCCCGCACCCCTGGAGTTCTTCGCATGCCCGAGATACGTTCGCTGCACCGCGCCGTTCTGGCCGTCCTCGGCGTCCTGCTGCTCACCCTCACCACCCTGGTGGCCGGGGCCGGCAGCGCCCAGGCCGCACTGCCCACGCCGGTGTCGACGGCCACCGCGAAGTCCTACCTGGCCGCGCTGACGGTGGAGGACGAGACGCACGACGACACCTACGACCGGACGCTCTTCCCGCACTGGATCACCATCTCCGGCACCTGTAACACCCGTGAGACGGTGCTCAAGCGCGACGGCAGCAACGTCGTCACCAACTCCGCCTGCGCCTCGGTCAGCGGCAGCTGGGCCTCGGCCTACGACAACGTCACCACCACCAACTCCTCCAGCTTCGACATCGACCACCTGGTACCGCTGGCCGAGGCCTGGCGCTCGGGCGCCTGGGCCTGGACGACCGAGCAGCGCAAGGCCTTCGCCAACGACCTCACCCGCCCGCAGCTGATCGCCGTCTCCGCGAGCTCCAACCGCAGCAAGGGCGACCAGGACCCGGCGAACTGGCTGCCGCAGGCCTCGTACCGGTGCATCTACGCGCGCGCCTGGGTGCAGGTGAAGTACTACTACGACCTCACCGTGGACAGCGCCGAGCAGAGCGCGCTGACCGGGCTGCTCGACGCCTGTTGACGATCCGACACCCGACGCCGATCCGACGCGATCCCGGCGCCGACCTGACGTCGATCTGACGCCCACTCCATGAGGCGCCGCGCGGGCCCCCGCCAGGGCCCGCGCGGCGCCGCCGTCGTTACCGGGCCCGAACCGGCTCCGGCCGCCCGGGCCGCCCGCCCTGCCCGCTCTCCGTGAGCCCCAGCCCCAGCCCGATCCCCAGCCCGATCCCCGGCCCGATCCCCGGCCCGATCCCCGGCCCGAGCCCGAGCCCGAGCCCGAGCAGCGCCGCCGGCAGCGGGACACGGGCGGAGGAGGTGCCGAGCCCGCTGGGGCCGCTCGGCCAGCGCTGTCCGCCGAGGTTGCGGCGCAGGTCCGCCTCGCCGTAGCGGTGGCAGTCCCGGTGCCAGATGAGGATGCCCGCCATCCACTGCTGGAGCTCGACCACGTACCCGTCCAGGATCCGCCTGGCCTCCGGGTCGAGCCGGAAGTCGTCGTACAGCACCGGGAGTTCGTGCGCGGCGACATGCTCGAACTGCTGCATCCGCGAGGTCATCAGATCGTCGACGATGCCGAGGGCCGTCGGGTGGTCGCAGTCGAAGAAGTTCTCCACGACCACGAGGGCGTTGTGCACCTCACCCTCGTACTCGACCTCCTTCTGGTACGAGAACACGTCGTTGATCAGCATGGCGTAGTCCATGGCCGAGTTCTCCAGCGAGCGCATCGGGCCGCTCTCGTAGATCTCGTCCGGGATGGTGTGGCCGTGGCCGATCCGGCACAGGCTCATGGTGAGGTCGGAGCCGAAGGTCAGCCGGCGCATCTCCAGGTAGTCCACCGGGTCGGGGATTCGGTTCTGCGCCTGGTTGACCAGCTCCCACAGCCAGCTGTCCGTCATGTCGACCACGGCCTTGCGGAACCTGCCCCGGGCCTGCTGGTCCATCGGCCCGGCGGTCCTGGCCCACAGGTCCGCCAGCCCGCGCTCCAGGGCGGTGGCCGGCCTGGGTGTCGCGCCGGGCGACTCGACCGGCATGAAGAGCGCGAGCCGGTCGTTGGCGGCCTTGGCGCCCGGCAGGTCGCGGGTGCGGCCGTAGAGCGCGGGGTAGAGGTCGTCCCCGTAGGTGCCCCAGGTCAGCCAGCCCGAGGTCAGGTCCAGCTCCTCGGGTGTCGCGTCGGGGTGGATGCCGGCGGAGCAGAGCGGCAGGTCGTAGGCGATGAGCCGCTGTTCGTCCCAGACGCCGGAGCCGGGCAGGCCGGGCTGCTCCTCCAGGATCCCCATCTCCCGGGACCACTCGACGATGTTCCTGCGCGCCGTGTCCAGGTGCGGGCTGAGCGTGGTGGTGAACGGCATGTAGAAGTCGGGCAGTCGGGACGGGCCGGTGCGCCGGTGCGGGACGTTGCCGAAGCTGCGGGCGCGGCCCGCGCCGGGCAGTCCGGCGGCCGGCCCAGTGGCCGGCCTCGTGGTCAGGGCGAGGTCGGCGGCCGAGGTGCCGATGCCCGCCGGGAGGAACGGCGACCAGGCGGCGGCCGCCCCCGGGGTACGGGTCTCCCCGTCCGCCGCACTGCCGCCCGCCGCGCTGCCACTGCCGTTCATGTAGCGGCTGGAGCGCATGTGCCACTCATGGCCGCCGGACTGCCAGTCCTGCAAACCCTTGACGTACGCCATGACCTGGAGGCAGGCCTGCGGGTCGAGACCCTGTTCGACGAACAGTGGCGGGAGTTCGGTCAGCGCGGTGCTCTCGAACTGCTGGAGGCGCGAGGTGAGCAGCTCGTTGACGGCGTCGGCGGCCTGCTGGGTGGTGCAGCCGAGGAACTTCTCCAGTACCAGGACGCCGTTGCTGAGCTCGCCCTCGTCCTCGGTCTCCCGCTGGTAGGAGAAGAGGTCGTTGCGCAGGTGCACGCCGTCGGAGAAGGTGTCCTTCAGGACCCGCAGCGGCCTGGAGTGCGCCACCACCGCGGGCACCTCGGCCCCGACGGCGTGTTCCACCAGCCCGGCCGACCAGGGCGCGCCGCCGACCTTGCGGCGCATCTCGATGTACTCGACGGGGTTGGGAATCCGGCCCGCGTTGATGTTGGAGAGTTCCCAGAGCGACTCGTTGAGCAGGTGCTCGGTGCTCCTGGCGAAGCGCCGGCGCCAGTCGGCCGACATGCTCGGCACGGTGCGGGCCCAGAGGTCGGCCAGGCCGGCCTCGACCGGGTTGGTCGGCGCGGGGGTGCCGGCGGCCAGGTCCATCGGCATGAAGGCCGGCATGCGGTCCAGGTAGGCCTTGCCGCCCTCGCGGTCCTGGGTGCGCTTGAAGATCTCCAGGAAGTGGTCGTCGAAGAAGAAGACCCACACGTACCAGTCGGTGACCAGGGCGAGTTCGGCGGCGGAGGCGTCGGGGTGGGTGTAGGCGCACAGCAGCGCGTAGTCGTGGGAGTCGAGGTCGTGCTCCTCCCAGATGCCCGAGCCCTCCAGCATCCCCATCTCGCGGGCCCACCGCTTGGAGTGCGCGCGGGCCTGCTCGACGTGCGGGTTGAGCCGGGCAGGGTGTGGCAGGTAGAACTCGGGCAGTTCAAAGGGCTGTGTCACGGGCTTCCGGTCCTTCGCGACGCATCGAGGTGACCGGGCCCGCCCACGACGAGCGGGCCCGGTGTCCCCGGACGGCCCCTGGGACGGGTGCGGCGGCAGCGGGTACGACGGATTCGACGCATCCTGGCGGCCCTCCCCCGTCGGGTGTCATCCGGTCGGCGCAGCTCTACCCGGGGGCGTGAACGGCAATCCGGGCGCCAGAACAGTCAGATCATCGGCAAAGATCACCGACTGGAGTGCCGTCGTGCCCGCTCGCCGGCCCGTGGCTGGTCAGGCGACCGCGACCCCCCAGCGCACCGCCAGCCCGGCCAGCCCGCCCGCCACCGGCTGCCCCGACGCCTCGAACCGCCAGGCACCACCCGAACGCCGGAGCGAACCGATCACCATGGCACTCTCCGACATCCCGCCGGTGCCCGCCTCCCACCGGTCCGGCCCGGACGCCACCGCGCCCAGCGACGCCTTCAGCACCAGCCCGTGCACGTACCCCAGCGGAAGCGCCGGCGGCTGCTCCTCCTCCGTCGACACCGCCAGGACCACCTCGTCCACCCCGGCCGCCACCCGGGCCAGGTCCAGCGACAGCACCGCGCCCCGCAGTGGCTCACCCGCCACCGAGTGCGTCGGGTGCAGCCGTACCGCGCCCTCCGGGTCCTGCGGATTGTTGAAGAACACGAAGTGCTCGTCGCTCAGCACCTTGCCCGAGCCGCACAGGAACGCCGAGACGTCCAGCTCCACCGGATCGCCGCCGGCCGTCCGGCTGCGCCAGCCGATCTCCACCCGGGCCGCCCCGGCCCCGTCCTCCTCGCCCGGCGAAGCGGCGGACGCCGCCGGCTGCGGGGCCGGCGCGGACGCCCCCGTGCCCGGCCCGAGCCGCCCGCGCAGCCCCTGCTCCGCCAGCAGCTCCACCAGCTCGGGGCCCGTCACCAGGCTCAGCGGCTTGTTGCGGATGTAGTCGTACGAGCCGGGCCCGAAACCGGCCGTGGTCACCAGGATGCCCTTGATCGCGCCGTGGTGGCGCACGGTGCTGTCCAGGTCCCGCACCGCGGTGGGGGAGACCGTCGAGCGGTAGCGCTTGGCCTGGATGACGATCCGTCCGCCGGTCACCGGATCCAGGTCCTCGGCGACCACGTCCACCCCGGCGTCGCCGCTGCGGGCCGTCGTCATCACCCGGTAGCCGCGCAGCCGGAACAGCTCGGCGATCAGCTCCTCGAACTCGATCGGGTCCATCTCGAACAGGTCCGGGTCATCCTCCCCGCCCTGCCCGGCGACACTCCCGCCGACCGTCTCCGGCAGCCGGTCCGGGCGCACCTCGTCCAGCCGTTCGGGCCGCGCCGACAGCTTCCCGCCGAGGCCCTGCAGGCACTCCACCGCCGCCACCCGGTCCAGCGCCAGCGCGCCGAACTCCGCCCGCGAGACCGTCACCGTCAGCAGGAACCGCTCCGCCTCCCGGCCCGTCGCCGGATCGATGCCGCGCACGAAGCCGTTCAGCACCACCGAGGCCAGCAGCCCGTCCCGGTCGGCCCGGAACAGCTCGGCCACCACCCGCAGCCCGCTCTGCGCCAGCACCTCCCGGTACAGCTGCTTGCGCTCGGTGGCCGGCCGCGCCACCTCCGCCTCCCGGTCGTCCGACTTCACGTACCGCACCCGGCTGCTCGCCGGGATCACCTCGGCGGCCGGCAGCTCCCAGTTCACCACCAGCTGGCGCGTCGACCCCTCCCAGGCCGCCACCAGATTGTGCGGGAATCCCTCCGGCCAGCCTGCCGACGAGTACAGCACCGCGGTGAAGTACTCCTGCACCGCCTCGGCCTCACCCTGCCGCAGCCGGTTCAGCAACTCCTGTGTCCCGGCGGTGCGTTCCTCGTCCCGGCGGCGGTACTCGGCCACCCAGGCCAGGTACTGCTCGTGGTACTCGGCGAGCTGGCGTTGGCGCTGCGCCTCCGCGGCCTGCGCCCGGTACCAGTCCTGCTCGAACCGCGCCCGCGCCTGCGCCACGTACTCCTCGTACTGCCGGCGCACCGCCGGGTTCCGGGCCTGCGCCGGGTCCGGCGGAGCCACCTGGTAGTACGCCTGCTCCGGCATCGGCACCGGTACGCCGAGCCGCCCCGGCTCGAACGCCGGCGCCTCACTCGGTGCCAACAGTGCCCCGGGGCTGAACGCGGGACGGCTCAGGCCCGCCCGCAGGAGCCCCTGCAACTCCGCGACCCGCCCGTCCAGTTCGGCGGTCCGGCGGGCCGCCTCCGCCTCCCGGGACTGCTGGTACGCCTTCAGCGCCTCCCGCTCACCGCGCGCCGCCGCCCGCTGCGCCTCCCGGGTCTCGCGCTCCTGCCGCCGTTCCTGGGCCGCCTGCGCCCGCCACTGCGCCTCCGCCCGCCGCTGCTCCTGCCGCTGCGCCTCGGCCCAGACCGCCAGCACCCCGCCGTTCCGCCGCCCCGCCACGTCCACCCCTTCGTTCCCCGACCGCCACCGGCCGCGCCGCCACAATAGAACGTGGACGGCCGGATCTCCCAAGCGCCTCCTACCCGGTGGGCGGGTGGTGGTACCGCGTGGGCCGGGCGCCCGGCGCGGGGCCGGCCGGGTCGGCGCTGAGCTGCGGCTTCGCCGCACCCTGAGGGGTGGTCAGCGGCCGGCGGGGCCGGTCGGGGGTACGCCGGCCGATGGGGTGTACCCCGGTGTGTCCCCGGTCGTGCACCCCGGTCGGTGGACGCTTCGGGCTCAGCGTCCGCCGCGCAGGAACTCCCGGTTCATCGCGGCGATGCTGGGCAACGGGATGCCCTTGGGGCAGGCGGTGGCGCACTCGCCGGTGTTGGTGCAGCCGCCGAAGCCTTCGGCGTCCATCGCGGTGACCATCGACTGCACGCGCGAGGCCCGTTCCGGCGCGCCCTGCGGGAGGATGTTCAGGTGGACCACCTTGGCGGCGGTGAAGAGCATCGCCGAGCCGTTGGGGCAGGCGGCGACGCAGGCACCGCAGCCGATGCACTCGGCATGCTCGAAGGCGGTGTCGGCGGCCTCCTTCGGTACGGGGGTGGCGTGCGCCTCGGGGGCGCTGCCGGTGGCGGCGGTGATGTAGCCGCCGGATCCGATGATGCGGTCGAAGGCCGAGCGGTCCACCACCAGGTCCTTGACCACCGGGAAGGCGGCGGCGCGCCACGGCTCGACGTCGATGGTGTCGCCGTCCCGGAAGTGCCGCATGTGCAGCTGACAGGTGGTGGTCCGCTCGGGGCCGTGCGCCTGGCCGTTGATGACCATGCCGCAGGCGCCGCAGATCCCCTCCCGGCAGTCGTGGTCGAAGGCGACGGGTGTCTCGCCGCGCAGGATCAGCTCCTCGTTCAGGGTGTCGAGCATCTCCAGGAAGGACATGTCGGGGCTGATGCCGCCGACCTGGTAGGTGGTCATCGAGCCGGGCGTGTCCGGCCCGGCCTGGCGCCAGATCCGCAGGGTGAGGTTCATGTGTAGCTCCGCTGGGTGGGGTGGACGTACTCGAACTCCAGCTGCTCCCGGTGCAGCACCGGGGCGCCGCCGGTGGCGGTGAACTCCCAGGCCGCGGCGTACGAGAACTCCTCGTCGCGGCGGGCCGCCTCGCCCTCCGAGGTGCGGCTCTCCTCGCGGAAGTGGCCGCCGCAGGACTCGGTGCGGTGCAGGGCGTCGAGGCACATCAGCTCGGCGAGTTCCAGGTAGTCGACGATCCGGTTGGCCTTCTCCAGGGCCTGGTTGAGCTCGGCGCCGCTGCCCGGCACCTTGATCCGGCGCCAGAACTCCTCGCGCAGCCGCGGGATCCGGGCCAGCGCCCGGCGCAGCCCCTCGTCGCTCCGGGCCATGCCGCACTCGTCCCAGAGGAGTTCGCCCAGCTCGCGGTGGAAGGAGTCGGGCGTGCGGTCGCCGTCGACGGCCAGGATCAGGTTGAGCCGGTCCGTGACCTCGGCGACCACCGACTCGATCTCCGGGTGGTCCTCGGGGACGGGATCGGCCGGCTGCCGGGCGAGGTAGTCGTTGAGCGTGGCCGGCAGGACGAAGTAGCCGTCGGCCAGGCCCTGCATCAGCGCGCTGGCGCCGAGCCGGTTGGCGCCGTGGTCGGAGAAGTTGGCCTCGCCGATGGCGAACAGGCCGGGCAGGCTGGTCTGCAGGTCGTAGTCGACCCAGAGCCCGCCCATGGTGTAGTGGATCGCGGGGTAGATCCGCATCGGCACCCGGTACGGGTCCTCGGCGGTGATCCGCTCGTACATCTCGAACAGGTTCCCGTACCTGGCCTCCACCGCCGCCCGGCCCAGCCGCACGATGGCGTCCGCGAAGTCCAGGTAGACGCCCTGGCCGCCGGGGCCCACGCCGCGGCCCTCGTCGCAGACGTTCTTCGCCGCCCGGGAGGCGATGTCGCGCGGCACCAGGTTGCCGAAGGAGGGGTAGATCCGCTCCAGGTAGTAGTCCCGCTCGTGCTCGGGGATCTCGGCGGGCGCCCGGGTGTCCCCGGCCGTCCGCGGCACCCAGATCCGGCCGTCGTTGCGCAGCGACTCGCTCATCAGGGTGAGCTTCGACTGGTGGTCGCCGCTGCGCGGGATGCAGGTCGGGTGGATCTGGGTGAAGCAGGGGTTTGCGAAGTACGCGCCGCGGCGGTGCGCCCGCCAGATGGCGGTGGCGTTGGAGTTCTTGGCGTTCGTCGAGAGGTAGAACACGTTCCCGTACCCGCCGGTGGCGAGCACCACCGCGTCGGCGAGGTGGGTGGTGATCTCACCCGTCACCAGGTCCCGGGCGACGATGCCGCGCGCCCGGCCGTCGATGACGAGAAGGTCGAGCATCTCGGTGCGCGGGTGCATCCGCACCCCGCCCGCCGCGATCTGGCGCGACAGCGCCTGGTAGGCGCCGAGCAGCAGCTGCTGGCCGGTCTGGCCGCGCGCGTAGAAGGTGCGGGAGACCTGGACACCGCCGAACGAGCGGGTGTCGAGCAGACCGCCGTACTCGCGGGCGAAGGGCACACCCTGCGCCACGCACTGGTCGATGATCTCCACCGAGACCTGGGCCAGCCGGTGCACATTGGACTCGCGGGACCGGAAGTCCCCGCCCTTGACGGTGTCGTAGAACAGCCGGCGTACCGAGTCGCCGTCGTTGCGGTAGTTCTTGGCGGCGTTGATGCCGCCCTGGGCGGCGATCGAGTGGGCCCGGCGCGGGGAGTCCTGGAAGCAGAACTGCTCGACGTGGTAGCCCTGTTCGGCCAGCGTGGCGCCGGCCGCGCCGCCGGCCAGGCCGGTGCCGACGACGATCACGGTGTGCTTGCGCCGGTTGGCCGGGTTGACCAGCCTGGCCTCGAACCGCCGCTGGTCCCACCGCTGTTCGATCGGGCCGCCCGGGGCGCGGGTGTCGGCGATCGGCTCGCCGACGCGGTACGCGCTGTAGTCGCTGCCCGGGCCGGTGCCCTGGTCGGCGCCGTGGCCGCCGCGGCTGTCGTTGCCCGGGGCGCTGCCGCCGTTGTCGGCGCTGCGGTCGTTGTCGCTGCTCAACTCACCACTCCGGTCATGACGGCGACGGGTACGGACAGGAAGCCGGCGGTCAGGACGAGCGCGAGCCCGTTGGCGACGGCCTTGAGCGCCCGGTCGCGGTGGGCGTTGTTGGCGCCCAGGGTCTGGGCGGCGCTCCAGAACCCGTGGCGGATGTGCAGCCCGAGGGCCAGCATCGCGAGGATGTAGATCACGCCGCTGTACCAGTGCGAGAACGAGGCCACGACGTTCTGGTACGGGTGGCCCTCCTCGGCCCTCGGGTTCACCGTGAGGGTGGTGAGGTCGAGGATGTGCCAGACGATGAACAGGGCCAGGATGACCCCGCCCCAGCGCATCGTCCGGGTGGCGTAACTGGCCCGCCGCCGCTGGTGGACGTACTTGCTCGGGCGGGCCGCGAGGTCGCGCCGGCTCAGCTGGTACGCGGCGACGCCGTGCACCAGGACGGCGGCCAGCAGCCCGACGCGGGCGATCCACAGGAACCACTCGTGCCCCAGGAACGGCTGGCCGAGGGTGCGCAGCCAGGCCGCGTACCCGTTGAGGTCGTCCGGGCCGAAGAAGACCTTGAGGTTCCCGAGCATGTGGAAGACCAGGTAGAGCAGCATGACCAGGCCGCTGACGGCCATCGCCGCCTTCTTGCCGACGGTCGAGCGCCAGAGCGCCGCCAGGGTGGACGGACGTCGGCCCGTCCCAGTCGCAGATGCCATGTCCACCACGGTAGGAACCGGCCGACGGTACGTCCAAGACATGCTGCGGCTCACCACGATAGCGACGGCCTATCCTGGGTGGTGTGCAGCTCCAGCAACTCCGGTACTTCGTCGCGGTGGCCGAGACCCGGCACTTCACCCGGGCCGCCGACCTCGTGCACGTCGCCCAGCCCTCGCTCTCCCAGCAGATCCGCGCGCTGGAGAAGGAGCTGGGGGCCGAGCTGTTCCACCGCGCGCGCGGCAACATCGCCCTGACCGACGCCGGTGAGGCGCTGCTGCCGCTGGCCAGGCGGATCCTCGCGGACACCGAGAGCGCCCGGCTCGCCGTCCAGGAGACGGTCCGGCTGCGGCGTGGCCGGGTCCGGCTCGGGGCGCCGCCGAGCCTGTGCACCAGCCTGGTGCCGGACGTGCTGCGGGTCTTCCGCGACCACTACCCGGAGGTCACCCTGCTGGTCCGGGAGGGGGGCTCGCGGGACCTGGTCAAGGCGCTGGCCGACGGCGAGCTGGACCTGGCGTTGATCATCACACCGCAGGCGGGCGGCGACGCCCCGGCACTGGCCGTCACCGAGCTGCTGCACGAGGAACTGGTGCTGGTCTCGGCCGCGCCCCACCCGCGGCGGCGGGTGCGGGTGGCGGAGCTGCGCGAGCGGCCGCTGGTGATGTTCCGCGAGGGCTACGACGTCCGCGAGGCGACCATCGCCGCCTGCCGTGCGGCCGGCTTCGAGCCGACCTTCGCCGTCGAGGGCGGCGAGATGGACGCGGTGCTCGGGTTCGTCCGGGCGGGCCTTGGTCCCGCCGTGGTCCCGGGCATGGTCGCGGCCCGCTCCGGGCTGGCCGTCACCCCCTTCGCGGGGCCGGGGCTCGGGCGCACGATCTCCGTCGCGCACGGCGCCGAGCTGCCGCCGACCCGGGCCGCCGCCGAGCTGCGCGCCACCCTCCTCACGCACCTGCGGGCCGCCGCCCGAGGCGGCGCCCTGCCGCCGGGCACCCGGCTGCTGCTGGCGCGGGAGGACTGAGCGGGACTGAGCGGGACAGGGCGGGCCCGGGCAGTACCCGATCGACCGGTGGGGCTGGGGCCGGTGGGGCGGGTCGGTCGGTGCGGACAAGGCGGACGGCCCGGGGCGGGCACTCCTGGGAGCGCCGCCCCGGGCCGTCCGGTGCGCGTGCGGGCGTCAGGCCGGCAGCACGGCCTCGATCGCCTCGATGACCTCGGTGGCCTCCGGCTCGGTACGCGCGCGGATCCGGGCGGTGACCGCGCCGTCCGGCGAGACCACGAACTTCTCGAAGTTCCAGCCGATGTCACCGGCCTGGCCCTCGGCGTCGACGGCCTTGGTCAGCTCCGCGTACAGCGGGTGGCGGTCCTCGCCGTTCACGTCCGTCTTCTCGAACAGCGGGAAGGAGACGCCGTAGGTGGTCGAGCAGAAGGTCTGGATCTCCTCCGCGCTGCCCGGCTCCTGCCCGGCGAACTGGTTGGAGGGGAAGCCCAGCACCGTGAACCCGCGCTCGGCGTAGCGCTCCTGGAGGCGCTCCAGCCCGGCGTACTGCGGGGTCAGCCCGCACTTGGACGCGACGTTGACGATCAGCAGCGCCTTGCCCTTGTGGTCGGCAAGCGAGGCGGACTCGCCGGACAGGGTGCGCAGCGGGATGTCGTACAGGCTCAAGAGGGTGCCCTTCGGGACGGTGGACGGCCGGGTGACGGCCACGATAGGTTCCACCGCACACAACCGCCGGGCGGCCCCGGGTGTTCCGGCCTGCGGCGGATGATCGGATGTCGTTGCCGTCGAGAACAGCTGAGATGGTGTGCGAATCGCCCGAACCGTGACCTTTCGGTGCCTCCGGACGGGAACCCGCCGGCCTGCGGACACGTCGATTGCAGAGGCCGCACCACCGTGCGGCGGGGAACGAAGGAGGGGCGGTCGCGATGGACGCCGAAGCCGGAGCCGGCAGAGCCGCGAACGGTGACGCCGAGGGCGACGCCACGGGCGCCACGGGCGGCGCGCGTGGTGCGGGTGGTGCGGGTGGCGCCGATGCCGATGGCGCGGGCGCCTGGTCGCTGCCGGGCTACACCCACGGCCGGGAGCTCGGCCGGGGCGCCAGCGGACGGGTCGTACTCGCACAGCACGACGAGACCGGCACCGCCGTCGCGATCAAGTACCTGAACCGCGCCGAGGGCGGCACCGGGCTGCGCGCCGAGGCCGAGGTGCTGGGCGGCCTGCGCTCACCCCACGTCACCCGCCTCTACGAGTACGTGGAGAGCAGCCGGGGCTGCGCCATCGTGATGGAGGTCGTGGACGGCGTCGCGCTGCGCACCCTGCTCCGCGAGGAGGGAGCGACCACGCCCTGCGCGGCCCTGGTGGTGCTCAAGGGCTCGCTGCTCGGGCTGGCCGCCGCGCACGAGGCGGGCATCGTGCACCGCGACTACAAGCCGGGCAACGTGCTGGTCGCCTCCGACGGCACCTCCAAGCTGGTGGACTTCGGCATCGCCGTCCGCAGCGGCGACGACCGCGACATCTCCGGCACCCCCGCCTACCTGGCACCCGAGCAGTGGGCCGGCAAGCCCGCCTCCCCGGCGGCCGACGTCTACGCGGCAACGGTCACCTTCTTCGAGTGCCTGACCGGTGCCCGCCCGTACGACGGCGCGACGATCGCCGAGCTCGCCGTGCAGCACACCGAGGCGCCGATCCCCGACGAGCTGGCCCCGGCGGAGGTACGGCCGCTGATCCGGGCCGGCCTGGCCAAGACCCCGACCGTCCGCCCGGGCAGCGCGGCCGCGTTCGTCTCCGAACTGGAGGCGGTCGCCACGGCCGGGTACGGCGAGGACTGGGAGGAGCGCGGCCGGGCCGACCTGGTGTCACTGGTCGCGCTGCTGGCCTTCCTGCTGCCCGGCGCCGCCGCGGGCCCGGCCTCGGGCACCACCGCGCTGGCGCACACCAGCCTTGGCCCGTCCGGGACGACCGGGCGGCTGATCCGGCTGCGCCGGCCCGGGCGGCTGCGGGCGGGGCGGCGGGCGCAGATCGTGGCCGGCGTCGCGGCGAGCAGCCTGGCCGTGGCCGCACTCGCCGGCGTGGCGATCGCCGGGGCGAGCGAGGGCGGCGCGCGGACGGTCCTCGGTGCCGCACCGGAGGCGACCACCGTGCTGCGCCCGACGACGCCCGCCCCGGGCAGCCCCTCCGACGGGCCGGGCACCGTCGAGCCCTCGGCGAGCACCGGCTCGGCCTCGCCCAGTGCCTCGCCGAGCGCCGGCGCGACGGGGACGGCGACGGGGACGGCTCAGCCGTCGCCCACCAAGCCGGGCACCGGCGCACCGACCGGCGGTACGGGCAAGCCGTCCCCCTTCGCCACCGGTGCCTCCGTCCCGCCCGCGCCGACCGCCACCCTCGGCGTCCCGCCGACCCCGTCCACCCCGGCCACGCCGCCCGTGACCAGCAGCCCCACCGCCGGCGCGACCACCTCGCCGTCCGCGACGGTCGCGCCCGCGAGCGTGCGGGTGGCGTCCGTGAACATCGACTCGCTGACCTGCTACGGCCGGTACGGGCTGACGGCCTCGGTCACCGTTGTGACGGAGGGCACCGGGCCCGCCTCGCTGACCTTCACCTGGTCGCACAACATGGGCACGCGGACCGCGCGGATCACCGTCGCCACGGACACCGTCGCGCTGCACGACGGCCGTGCGACGGTCACGCTGCCGCACACCTTCGGCTCCGGGGACACCTATCCGGACTGGGGCGTACAGGTCGGCACCAGCCCGGCCGCCCTCAAGCCGCAGACGACGTACCGCGAGCTGTTCGCCCCGACCTGCGACCCGCCGCGCTGAGCCGCCCTGCCGTGATCCCGGCCGTCATCCCGGCCCGTGGTCCCGGCCGGTCGCCCCGCCCCCCTCGCCGCCCCGCCCGCTCAGCTCCGTTCCCGGGAGATCGCATGTCCACGCCGCCACCCGCCACGCCCGCTCCGCAGCCCACCCCGGCGACCGGGGCCGCCACGGCCACCCCGGATCCGGAGGCCCCGTCGGCCTCAGCGGCCGAGTCGACCGTCCGGATGCGCGCGACGGGCCCGGACGACGCGGAGGAGACCGTCCGGTTGAGCGCGGCGGAGCCGGCCGAGGAGGAGACCGTCCGGCTGGACGACGAGGCCTGCGCGACCTTCCTCGACCCCGCCGTCTGGGCCAAGCCCGCAGCCGCAGTCGCGGCCGCAGCCGACGCGCCCGCCCCCGACGCCCCGTCCGCCGAACCTGACCAGACCGTGCCGGCGGAGGCCACCCGCACCGACACCTCGCAGGACGGCCCCCAGGACGAACCGCAGGACGCCCCCCGGAACGGCCAGGACGGCCCGCAGGACGAACCGCCACTGGCCGACGGCGAGTTGCGGCGCTTCGGCCCCGGCATGCCGCCGCTGGCCGCGGCGGTCTGGCACGGCGCCGCGGCCCCGGCGGACCCGCCGCGCCCCCGCCGGACGGCCCGCTGGCTGGTCCCTGCCGCCGTGCTGCTCGCCCTGCTGGGCCTCCTCCTCTGGCGCTGGACCACCCCGGCCCTGGCCGTCACCGGCGTCACCGCCACCACCGACCCGGCCGGCCCGGGCTGCGACGGCACCGCCGTGATCACCGCCACCGTCGAGACCAACGGCGAGGCCGGGACCGTCCGCTACCACTGGCTGCGCAGCGACGGCACATCCTCCGGCGAGCTCAGCCAGAGTGTCCGGGCCGGTGACCGCCGTACGGACGTGGTGCTGCGCTGGACCTTCGACGGCAAGGGCTCCCTCCAGGCCGCCGCCACCATCGAGATCCTCTCCCCGCAGCGCCACTCGGGGCCGGCCGCCTTCACCTACACCTGCTCCTGACACCCCCGCACCCGCTCGCGCGGGGCCGCACGCCGGAGGGCCCGGTGACGCCGCTGTGGCGTCACCGGGCCCTCCGGCTCTCAGCTGCCCGCTGCACGGCCGCCGCCGTGCAGTGGGAGCATCGGGCTTCTCCCGGGCTGTCAGACCCTCAGGGTCTTGATGGCGGTGGGTGCGTGGCCGGGCTCGGTCGCGAGCTCCTCCCACTCGTTGACGGCGTCGATGCCGGCGCCACCCATCGAGATGTTGGTGACGCGCTCCAGGATGGCCTCGACGACCACCGGGACGCGGAACTCGGCCGCGAGCTTCTTGGCCTCCTCGAAGGCGGGCAGCAGCTGGTCCGGCTCGGTGACCCGGATCGCCCTGCAGCCCAGACCCTCGACGACCTTGACGTGGTCCACGCCGTAGACGCCCAGCTCGGGGGAGTTGATGTTCTCGAACTCCAGGTTGACCTGGAAGTTGATGTCCAGGTTGCGCTGCGCCTGGCGGATCAGGCCCAGGTAGGCGTTGTTGACCAGCACGTGGACGTACGGGATCCGGTGCTGGGCGCCGACGGCCAGCTCCTCCAGCATGAACTGGAAGTCGTAGTCGCCGGAGAGCGCGACGACCGGGGTCTCGGGGTCGGCGGTGGCGACACCGAGCGCGGCCGGGATGGTCCAGCCGAGCGGGCCGGCCTGGCCGCAGTTGATCCAGTGCCGCGGCTTGTAGACGTGCAGCATCTGCGCGCCGGCGATCTGGGAGAGGCCGATGGTGGTGACGTAGCGGGTCTCCGGGCCGAAGGCCTTGTTCATCTCCTCGTAGACGCGCTGCGGCTTCAGCGGCACGTTGTCGAAGTGGGTGCGGCGCTGCAGGGTGGCCTTGCGCTCCTGGGTGGAGGCGGCCCACTCGCTGCGGTCGGGCAGCCTGCCCGCGGCCTTGAGCTCCTTCGCCACCTCGACGAACAGTTCCAGCGCGGCCTTGGCGTCGGAGGCGATGCCGAAGTCCGGGGCGAAGATCTTGCCGAGCTGGGTCGGCTCGATGTCGACGTGGACGAACTTGCGGCCCTTGCGGTAGACGTCCAGCGCGCCGGTGTGGCGGTTGGCCCAGCGGTTGCCGATGCCGAGGACGAAGTCCGACTCCAGCAGGTTGGCGTTGCCGTAGCGGTGCGAGGTCTGCAGGCCGACCATGCCGGCGTTGAGCTCGTGGTCGTCCGCGATGATGCCCCAGCCCATCAGGGTCGGGATGACGGGGGTGTCGGTGAGCTCGGCGAACTCCACCAGCAGCTCGGCGGCGTCGGCGTTGATGATGCCGCCACCGGCGACGATCAGCGGACGCTCGGAGTCCAGCAGGAACCGGATGGCCTTCTCGATCTGGGCGCGGGTGGCGGAGGGCTTATAGACCGGCAGCGGCGCGTAGGTCTCCGGGTCGAACTCGATCTCGGTCAGCTGGACGTCGATCGGCAGGTCGATCAGGACCGGGCCCGGACGGCCGGAGCGCATCAGGTGGAAGGCCTGCTGGAAGACACCGGGGACCTGTGCGGCCTCCAGGACGGTCGTCGCGGCCTTGGTCACCGGCTTGGCGATCGAGGCGATGTCGACGGCCTGGAAGTCCTCCTTGTGCAGCACGGCGGTCGGGGCCTGGCCGGTGATGCAGAGGATCGGGATCGAGTCGGCGATCGCCGAGTAGAGCCCGGTGATCATGTCGGTGCCGGCCGGGCCCGAGGTACCGATGCAGACACCGATGTTCCCGGCCTTGGCGCGGGTGTAGCCCTCGGCCATGTGCGAGGCGCCCTCGACGTGGCGGGCGAGCGTGTGACGGATCTCGCCGGAGGCCTTGAGGGCCGCGTAGAAGGGGTTGATGGCAGCGCCCGGCACGCCGAACGCGACCTCAACGCCTTCGCGCTTGAGGATCTCAACTGCCGCGCGGGCGGCTGTCATACGAGGCATCGGGTTTCTCCTGCGTCGGCCCGCTGTGGGTCGGAGGGCTCATCTCCTGGATTCCACGATACGGAAGAACTGTTTTGGCATGCGGAAACAAAGTAAGGCGGGGGTCGAGGGGTCGTCAAGGGGGGCTTCAACAGATTGTTGGAGGCCCCTGTGGGGCGCCCATGGCTGCCGGTGGGCGCTCGCCCGCAGGCCATCGGTCGTGCCGCGGCCTTCCGGTCACGCTGTCATGTGGTCGGGCGCGCGGCCAGGGCGGCTTCCTACAGGTCGCCGGCTCGTCCGGGGGTGTCGAGTCGTCGGTTGATGCAAGCGCGGGGATGGTCGCAACTCTGTTCGTCCACGGAACATGCGTGCGGCCTGTGGGGTCGGATCCCGTCATGTCCGTGTCGATGAGGTGCGTTCCATATGGAGCAATCGTGGATGAGGTTGGCCTTACCTGGGCTGCTGGGTACCGTCGGGCTCACGCCGGGCCACCATGGTTGTCATCTTCAACTGGCGATGTCGACCAGTCGTTGCGGGCCTGGTGCAGGCCTGGTCCCGAGCCCTTCCCGCCCGTCCTCGCAGTCCTCCTCCATCGGACTCCGCAGCCCTGCCCGGAGCCGACCTGTCGGCCTCCTCGTCGACGCCCCTCCTCGCAAACGCGCGGACGCCTCAGCCGCCCCGCCCTCCCGCAGCCCCTGCTCCGGCCGCGTGGACGGCCCTGCCCAGCCAGCAGCGCGTCCGCACGCCCCGGGCGCGCGGAAGGAAGACGCCCATGCGCACCCTGCTCCGCCGCGCCGGTGCCCCCGGCCGGACGGCTCCACCCGACCGGCCCCGCCCGGCGGCGCGCCCGCTCCCCTCCCGGAACCCCGTCCCGAACCCGCTCCCCGTCCCGAACCCGCCCGTCCACCCGCAGGACCTCGCCGTCCCCCGCTCCGCAGGGGCGGTGACGTCGTGACGAGCCCGCTCCCCGGCCCCCGCGGAGGCCCGAAGGCCGGCGCCGCCCGCGCCGGCCTGGTCCGCTCCGTCCCGTGGCGGTTCGACCTGCCCGCCTCCCTCGTCGTCTTCCTGGTCGCGCTCCCGCTCTGCGTCGGCGTGGCCGTCGCCTCGGGCGTCCCCGCCGAGCTCGGCCTGGTCACCGGGATCGTCGGCGGCCTGGTGGTCGGTGCCCTCCCGGGCAGCAGCCTCCAGGTCAGTGGTCCGGCCGCCGGCCTGACCGTACTGGTACTCGAAGCCGTCCGGGAGCACGGGCTCGGCTCGCTCGGCGCCCTGGTGCTGGCCACCGGGCTGCTCCAGCTCGCAATGGGCCTGCTGCGGCTCGGTCGCTGGTTCCGCGCGATGTCGGCCTCCGTGGTGCACGGCATGCTCGCCGGGATCGGGCTCACCCTCGTGCTCGGCCAGCTCTACGCCGTCGCGGACCGCGCCGCGCCCGGCACCGGCCCGGAGAAGATCGCCGGGCTGCCCGCGCTGCTCACCGATGTGCTGCTGGGCCGGGCCGCCCCGGCCGCCGTGGCGCTCGGCGTCGGCACGCTGGCCGTGCTGGTGCTGTGGCGGTACCTGCCGTCCAGGGCGCGGGTGGTGCCGGCGCCGCTGGCCGCCGTGGGCCTGGCCGCGGTGGTCACGGTGCTGGCCGACCTGCCGGTGGCGCGGGTACGGGTGGAGGGTCTGCTGGGTGTGGTCCAGCCGCCGGACGCCGCCGCCTTCGCCGCGCTGGCCGGCGCGGCCGGGGCCGGCACCGTCCTCGCCTTCACCCTGATCGCCTCCGCGGAGACGCTGTTCAGCGCCGCCGCCGTCGACCGGATGCACCAGGGCCCGCGGACCGACTACGACCGCGAGCTGACCTCCCAGGGCATCGGCAACGCCCTGTGCGGCCTGCTGGGCGCGCTGCCGATGACGGCGGTGATCGTGCGCAGCGCCGCCAACGTCCAGGCGGGGGCGCGCAGCAAGGCGTCCCGCACGCTGCACGGGCTGTGGCTGCTGCTGTTCGCGGCGCTGCTGCCGGCCGCGCTCGGGCTGATCCCGTTGGCGGCGCTCGCCGCCGTCCTGGTGCACGCCGGGGCGAAACTCGTACCGGTCCGGCGCCTCGGCGCACTCTGGCGCGAACACCGGGACGAGGCCTTGGTGTTGGCGGTCACGGCGGTCGCGATCATCGCCACCGACCTGTTCCGCGGGGTGCTGCTCGGCGTCGGCCTCGCGGTGGTGAAGTCGGCCTGGCAGACCTCGCAGCTGCACATCGCGGTCGAGGGCGCCGCGGACGGCGTCGAGGAGCCGCTGCGGGTGCGCCTGAGCGGTAATGCGACCTTCCTGCGGCTGCCGAGGCTGCTGGACACCCTGGAGCGGCTGCCGGGGGACCGGCCGGTGGAGCTGGACTGGACGGCCCTGCGGCATCTGGATCACGCCTGTACGGTGGCGCTCGCCGGGTGGGCCGCGCAGCACCGGGCGCGCAGCTCGGCGCCGCTGGCGGTGGAGCCGCCGCTGCCCACCGCGGTGTGACAGGGCCGGCGGCCCGCCTGAGCGATCGTCAGAACCGGTGCCGGATAGCCTGGTCGCGGCCTCGGAGCGGGGTCGCGACGAGGAGGAGAGAGCCGTGCTCGCAGCGTTTTCGGTCACCCCGCTGGGCGTCGGTGAGGAGGTCGGGGAGGCCGTGGCCGCCGCCGTCCGGGTGGTCCGGGCCAGCGGTCTGCCCAACCGCACGGACGCGATGTTCACCAGCATCGAGGGGGAGTGGGACGAGGTGATGCCGGTCATCCGGGAGGCGATCGAGGCGGTGAAGGCGTACAGCGGCCGGGTGAGCACCGTGATCAAGATCGACGACCGGGCGGGTGTCTCCGACGGGCTGACCTCGAAGGTGTCCTCGCTGGAGCGCCACCTGGCCGATGGCTGAGCCGCGTCGGGGGCGGGCAACTGCTGTGATGCGGCAGCGGATCCGCGTCGTGCGCACGACGCGGATCCGCTGCCATCGCGCTGATCCTGGAGGTCGGTGGCCGTGGTCCTGCCGGGGCCGGCGGGGCCGGGTGCTCAGATGCCGGGGCGGCCGGCCCTGGCCGGATCGGGCGAGGCCGCCGCGGGGGCGGTGGTGGTGGTGCGGGTGGCGCTGGTCGTCAGGGCCCGGCCCAGGGCGTAGCGCCCGGGGCCGAAGGCAGCGATGAGGAGGAAGGCCCAGCAGAACAGGACCGAGGGCTCCCCTCCGTTCTTGAGCGGCAGCAGCGCGTTCTCCTGGTGTACGGAGAAGTAGGCGTACGCCATCGAGCCGGAGCAGATCAGCGCCGCACTTCTGGTGCCCAGTCCCAGCAGGACCAGGACACCGCCCACGAGTTGGATCAGTGCGGCCCACCAGCCGGGCCACTGGCCGAGGGGCACGGTTCCGCCGCCGTAGGCCCCGCCGAAGACGCCGAAGAGCGAGGCGGCGCCGTGGCAGGCGAACAGGAACCCGATGATCACGCGGAACAGGCTGAGCACGAGCGGCCGGGCGGTCTCCGAGACCGCGTCGGGAACTGACGCCATGATTGCCTCCTGTACGGAACGGGGGATCCTGGGAGGCGGCAAGGTTAGCCTCGGCTCATCCCTCCTGACAATGCGTCGTCACCTACGTCGTACTCGACTGATCGGTACCGCCGGGTAGCCGTCGGGTGCGGCGTGCGATGATCGGCGGGTGAGTGGGTCGGTGTCGAAGGATCGGTGGCGGAGCAGGCCTGGGCGGGCGGCGGTGCCGGTACTGGCGGCCGCCTGCGCGGTCGTCCTGGGTACGGCGGTGCCGGCTGCGGCGGCGGACGCTCCGCAGCGGGAGTTCACCATCGCCGACCCGCGGATCACCGAGTCCAGCGGCCTGGCCGCCAGCACGGTGCACCCGGGCGTGTACTGGACGCACAACGACAGCGATGACGGCCCGTACGTCTACGCGGTGGATGCCAAGGGCCGGACGGTGGCGACCGTCACCCTGCGCGGGGTCAAGCCGCGTGACGTGGAGGCGATCTCGACGGGGCCCGGCGGGCAGCTCTACGTCGCCGACACCGGGGACAACCTGGACGGGACCTGGCCGGAGGTGTGGATCTACCGCTTTGCCGAGCCCAAGGACCTGCGGGACCAGAGCGTCGACGTGGTCCGCTACCGGGTGCGCTACGAGGACGGGCCGCGCGACGCCGAGGCCCTGATGGTGCATCCGGTCACCGGGCGGGCCTACATCGCCAGCAAGCGGCAGGGCGGCGGTGGCCTCTACCGCGGCCCCGAGACACTCTCCGAGTCCGGCGTGAACACCTTCCGCCGGATCGCCGAGGTGCCCTGGGTGACGGACGGGGCGTTCTCGCCGGACGGCACCCGGCTGGTTCTGCGCGGCTACTTCTCCGCGAGCCTCTACCGCTGGCGGGACGACGCCCCGACGCTGATGACGTCCCTGAGCCCGCCGTTCCAGCGCCAGGGCGAGTCGGTGACGTTCGCGCCGGACGGGCGGTCGCTGCTGTACGGCAGCGAGGGCAAGGACAGCGTGGTCTGGCGCGCGCCACTGGAGGACGACCAACTCCCGGACACGGTGAGGCCGTCGGCCGCGCCGACGCCCGCCGCGTCCGGCTCGACCGGTTCGGGCGTCGGCGCGGGGGCGGCTGCGGGCACGGCAGCCGGTGCGAGCGCGAGCGCGACGCCCGGGACCGCCGAGTCGGAGCAGGACTCGGCGGCCTCGCGCGGGCGTGCGCCGGGCGCACTGTTGCTGGTGGTGATCGTGGTGTCCGTGCTGGCCCTGCGCAAGAAGCGGCGCAACAAGGGCTGACCACCCGTCAAGCACGCCGGGTTCGGGGCGGGCGTGGCGTTGCGCCGCCCGTCCCGCCCCGGGTGCCGCGCCCTCGCCCCCGCGTCCCGCCCGGGTCGGTGCGGCTTCAGTTCACGCCGTGGGCCGCCCAGAAGTCGGAGCGGGCCAGCACGGTGGTGTCGCTCTGGTCGGTGAAGAAGCCGTCCACACCCTGCTCGTACAGGTACCGGGCCCAGCCGATGGCGTCGCCGTACGCGGCCGGATCGGTGCCGCGCCGGAAGTCCGCGGGCAGGAACCCGTTCTCGTTCCGCACGGTGTACGGGTGCAGCACCAGGTTGGCCCGGTGCGCGTCCGGCACCAGCGAGGTGCTCGGCTGCACCTTGCCGGCCGCGTCCACGGGGGCGATCAACTGGGTGGTGGGGCCGATCCCGTGGGCGAAGGAGGCGATCCACTGCAGCCCGGCCGGGGTCACCAGGTCGGCCACCGTGCGCTTGTCCCCGGCGAGGACGAAGTCGTACGGCTGGGTGTCGGCCGCGCCGAGCAGCTGCACGCGGGGGTTCCCCACCAGCTTGGCGAGCCGCTGGAGGCTGCTCGGCTCGAAGGACTGCAGGATGGCCCGGCCCCGCTTGCCCTCCAGCCCGGCGCGGCGCAGTTCGGCGGCCAGGCGCTCCTCCAGCGGCAGCCCGATGGAGCGGAAGTAGCTCGGGTGCTTGGTCTCGACGTACAGCCAGACGGGCCGGCCGAGCGAGCGGGAGCGGCGCTCGGCGAACTCGGCCACCTCCCGGAAGGTCGGGATCGGCCACCGCCCGTCGTACAGGGTGTTGCGCTGGCGCTGCTGCGGCAGCCGCTCCTTGGCGCGCAGGGTGCGCAGTTCGGCGAGGGTGAAGTCCTCGGTGAACCAGCCGGTCAGGCTCTGGCCGTCGATGGTCCTGGTGGTGCGGCGGGAGGCGAACTCGGGGTGGTCGGCGACGTCCGTGGTCTCGGCGATGTTGTTCTCGTGCCGGACGACCAGCTGCCCGTCCCTGGTCGGGACGAGGTCCTGCTCGATCACGTCCGCGCCGAGTTCCAGGGCGAGTTCGTAGGAGCCGAGGGTGTGCTCGGGGCGGTAGCCGCTGGCGCCGCGGTGGGCGATCACCAGGGGGTGGGGCAGCCGGTCCAGGCCGGTGCCGGTGCGTACCGGCGGGCGGGTGCCGCGCGCGGCGGCCCCGGCGCTGTCGGCGGCTTCGGGGGCCTCGGCCGCGGCGGCGTCCTCCGCGGTCGGGGCGTTCCGGGGGTTCTCGGCGGCGGGTGCGGCGGCGGTCCCGGCGGTCCCGGCGGCCGCCTCGGTCGCCGAGAAGCCGACCGCCGCGGCGGTGCCGAGGCCGATCGCGCCGGCGGCGCGCAGGAACGAGCGGCGCGAGGCCGAGGGCAGGTCGCCGCCCTCCTCGCCGGCCGCCCGGGCCGTACCAGCGGTGCGCTCCGGACCATTCGTCATCTTCGCTCCAGTCAATCCCGTGGGGTGGCCTGTTCGAGGTCAGTCAAGCCCGATCGCACCCTACGGGGCCTCCCGGGCCTGCGGGTGTCGGGGCGGCGAACTGCGCGGAAAGTCACGGCTCGCTCGGCTCGCCCGCCCGTCCAGGGCGCGGTGGCCGGCCCCGGGAGTGGTCGCGTCGCACGCCGGTCCGCAAGTCCTCGCGGATTCGGCCGAGTTGACATCTTGACGAAAGCATGACATGGCGTCACCATCGGACTGGCGCGCGCCGCAGTTCCTCCCCTCCGTCCCCTACGGACCCCCCACAGGAGGACAGTCATGCGACTGCCCCGCCGAGGGAAGCCGGCCGCGATCACCGCCGCGTTGCTGGCCCTCGCACTCGCATCCCCGCTCACCACCCAGGCCGGCGCCCGCCCGGTGCCCGAGGCCGTGGCCGCCGCCGAGGCGGCCGCCCAGTACCTGGTCGACGGCCCCCGCACCGTCGCCGAGCGCACCGCGATCGCCGCCACCGGCGTCTCGATCGACGCGGTGCGCGAGGACTCGGTGGTCGTCACCGCGACCGCCGCCGAGGCCGCCCGGCTGCGGGCCCTGGGCTGGCAGGCCGACCGCCTGCCCGCTCAGCCGTCCGAGCAACCGCCGGCTCAGCCGTCCGAACAGTCGACCGACCGCGAGGCCGCCGCCGCGGGCGACGGGCTGCGCGACTTCCCGCCGGCCGACTCCGGCTACCACAACTACGCGGAGGCCGCCGCCGACATCGATGCGGTGGTCGCCGCCCACCCCGCCATCATGAGCAAGCGGGTGATCGGCACCTCGTACGAGGGCCGGAACATCGTCGCGATCAAGATCAGTGACAACGTCGGCACCGACGAGGCCGAACCCGAAGTGCTCTTCACCGCCCACCAGCACGCCCGCGAGCACCTCACCGTCGAGATGGCGCTCTACCTGCTGCACGAGTTCGGCGACAAGTACGCCACCGACAGCCGCATCGCGAACGCCGTCAACAGCCGCGAGATCTGGGTGATCCCCGACCTCAACCCGGACGGCGGCGAGTACGACATCGCCACCGGCCGCTACCGCAGCTGGCGCAAGGACCGCCAGCCCAACTCCGGCAGCAGCTACGTCGGTACCGACCTCAACCGCAACTGGGACTACAAGTGGGGCTGCTGCGGCGGCTCCTCCGGCTCCACCTACAGCGAGACCTACCGGGGCGGCGCGCCGGAGTCCGCCAAAGAGGCGAGGGTGGTCGCGGACTTCGTCCGCGGCCGGGTGGTCGGCGGCAAGCAGCAGATCACCGCGGCGATCGACTTCCACACCTACAGCCAGCTGGTGCTCTGGCCGTTCGGCTGGACCGACGCGACCACCACCACCGGCATGACGGCCGACGACTACAACACCTTCGCCACCTTCGGCCGCACCATGGCGAGCACCAACAACTACACCCCGGAGCAGTCCAGCGACCTGTACATCACCGACGGGTCGATCGACGACTGGCTGTGGGGCACCTTCCGCACCTTCGCGTACACCTTCGAGATGTACCCCGGCCCCAACGGGAGCAGCGGCTTCTACCCACCGGACGAGGTGATCGGCCGGGAGACCAGCCGCAACCGTGAGGCCGTCCTGCGGCTGGTGGAGAACGCCGACTGCATGTACCGCGCGATCGGCAAGCAGCAGCAGTACTGCGGCATCACGGCCTGACCCCCGGCGGGCGCCTGGTGCGCCAGGCGCCCGCCACAACGCGCCCTCGACGGCCCAGACAGCCCAGACAGCCCAGACGTCCCTGGCGTCCCCGCGTCCCTGGCGTCCCGGCACTCCCGCGCCGGCAGGCTCAGCCGGCCGGCGTCGGCTCCGGGAGCAGCTCCGCGAGCAGCTCCCGCCCCCGTGGCCAGGAGCCCAGCCCGGAGTAGCTGTTGAGGTGCCCGTACGCGCCGAGCTCGACGAAGCGCGAGCCCCAGCTCCCGGCGAACAGCCGGGCCCGGTCGAGCGTCACCCAGGGGTCGTTGCTGCTGGCCACCACGGTGCTGGGGAACGGCAGCGGCTCCAGCGCCACCGGCCGGAACGCGATCAGCTCCGGCACCTCGGCGTGGTCGATGTCGGCGGGGGCGACCAGCAGCGCGCCCACCACCTGGCCTGCCGCCCCGGCCGGGGTCCTGGCGGCCCACCGCGCGACGGTGGCACAGCCCAGACTGTGGGCGACCAGCACCAGTGGCCCCCGGTGCGCACGGACCGCCTCGTCCAGCCTGGCGACCCAGTCCTCCTGGTCAGGACGGTCCCAGTCCGCCTGCTCCAGCCGCCGGAAGGCCGGATCCTCCCGCTCCCAGTGGCTCTGCCAGTGCTCGGGCCCCGAGTTCTGGTAGCCGGGCACGAGGAGGTACGAGGGTTGCTGCTCGGTCATCTGGGGCGGTGATCCTTCCGGGTGGAGCCTGGCGCTGGTCGGATCCTACGGGGCGCGCCCACCCACTCAGCGGCGCGCCCGCTCGCCGACGCACTGTGAACGGGCGGGTGCGCCCTGTTGCCATCCGCCGTCGGGGTCCGGGAGCTCGGGCCCGGCCACACGGCTGGTCCCATCGGCCCGGATCCGGCCGAAGTCGACGCCATCCACGCGGCCGTCCGCCGAGGTCGTCGGGAGGGGGCGCCGCTGTGTGCGGTCAGGGCTTGCGGTGGCGGCCGGGGCCCTTCCGCAGCAGCGGTACGGGGGTGTCCTCCTGCGGGGCGATCGGCTCACCGTCGCGGCGGACGATCAGCGGGTACGCGTCGGCATAGCTGGCGGCCACGGCCACGGGCTGCCAGCAGTGGCCGTCCCACTCCATCACCAGGCGCGGGGTGTCCTGGAACAGGTGCGCCGCGCGGCGAGGGCCCGGCGCGAGGGTGAGTGCGTCCCGGGTCCCGGCCGGGCGGCGCCGCCGCTGCCGGGCGGCGTACCAGTCGGCCAGCGATTCATCGTCAGGTTCGGGCACGACGAGGATTCCCCTTCTCTCCACGATCGGGTCAGGCCCAGTCGGGCCACTGCCACAGGTCCGGGTCGATGTGCGAGCGCAGGCCCAGGGGCCTGCCGTCGCGGTCGGTGAGGTAGAGGCAGCCGTACGTCGTCGCGTTGGCGATCGTCCGGACGTACTCCTCCGGCGGGAGCCATCCCGGAGTGTGGTCAGTCATAGGCCCAGTCTGTCCGCTCCCACCGCCGCCCGGCCCGGCTCTCACCCGAACGAGCGACGGCCTCCGCCGGGACCCGAGGCCGCGTCAGGTCGTCAGGACGTCCGACACCCGGGCGACCGCGCGCAGATCGTAGCGACCCGCGGCGGGCAGGCGGCCCAGGACTCCGTGCACCGGCCTTCGCCATCCCGACGCACCGTGAGCGGGACGGTGCGCCCTGTTGCCATCCGCTGCCGAGGTGCGGGAGGTTGGTGCCGGCCGCGGGGCCGGCCCATCGGGCCCGCATCCGGCCCGAAGTTGACACCTGATCACGAAGGGATGCTGGGCGATGGCATCGAAGATCCTGCTTGTCACCGGTGACGCGGCGGAGTCGTTGGAGGTGTTCTACCCGTACCAGCGGTTGCGGGAGGAGGGGTACCAGGTCGACATCGCGGCGCCGTCCCGTAAGCGGTTGCAGTTCGTCGTCCACGACTTCGTGGAGGGTTTCGACACCTACACCGAGAAGCCCGGGTACACGTGGCCGGCGGACCTCGCCTTCGACGAGGTCGACCCGGCCGCCTACGTGGCCCTGGTGATCCCCGGCGGGCGCGCGCCCGAGTACCTGCGCAACAACGCCGAACTGCAGCGGATCGTCAAGCACTTCTTCGAAGCCGACAAGCCGGTCGCGCAGATCTGCCACGGCCCGCAGATCAGCGCGGCGGCGGGCGTCCTGGCCGGCCGGCGCACCGCCGCCTACCCCGCGCTGGAGCCCGATGTCGCGGCCGCCGGCGCCGAGTACGTGGACGGTGAGGCGGTGGTGGACGGCATGGTCGTCTCGGCCCGCGCCTGGCCCGACCACTCGGCGTGGATCCGCGCCTTCGTCGAACTGCTGCGGGACAAGGCTCCGCTGGCCTGATCGGGCATCCGCGGGGCCGGTGACCGTACCCGGCCCTGCTCCGACCGGATCCCAGCAGCCTCATCAGCCTCAGCAGCCCCGGCCATCCCACCGGGTGGTGGATTCCGGACGGCCGCGGGTGCGATCCGGCCAGAACCCTGCCGAGTCTCAGGGGTGTTGCCCACCCTCCGGGGGAGGTCCGACCGGCACCTTCGGCGGACACACCCCGGACCTGAGGGGGACGCCCGCACCGGCTCCGCGCTGACAGGGTGGCAGCAGCCGGAGGCGCTCCGGCCGGGACGGGAGGGATGCGATGACCAGGGACACCGCTGCCGGAGTCAGGACACGATCCAGGCTGCGTCGGCCTGTCGGGCGTGCTGCGGTCACCGTGCTGGCAGGCCTGGGCCTGTTCGGTGCGGTCGTACCGGAGGCCGGCGCCGCCGTGGCGCCACCGCGCGAGTACCGGGTGGCCGCCCAGGCCTCCACGGGCACCGGCACCGACCCCGCCGGCGCCGACCCCGTAGATGCCGACTCCGCCGTCGACGCGTCCGCCGGCGCCGACTCCGCCGCACTGAACCAGGCGCTGCGCGCCATCGTCGAGCAGGGCGGTTCCTCCGCGGCGCTGGCCCAGGTCCGCCAGGACGGCCGAGTGCTGTGGCGGGACGCGGCCGGCGCCGCCGACCTGGCCTCCGGCGCCCCGGCGAGCGCCGACGGCCGGTTCCGGATCGGCAGCGTCACCAAGACCTTCGTCGCGACCGTGGTGCTCCAGCTCGTCGCCGAGCACAGGCTCGCGCTGGACGACCCGATCGAGCGCCACCTGCCCGGCGTCGTCCCCAACGGTGGTGCGATCACCGTCCGCCAGCTGCTGAACCACACCAGCGGCCTCTTCAACTACACCGAGGACCCGAGCTTCGCCCTGGACGACGAGAGCGCCGTGCGCGACTGGCTGAAGTCCGGCCGTTGGACGGCGTACCGGCCGCAGCAGCTGGTGACGCTCGCCACCGGCCATGCCCCGTACTTCGCGCCCGGCCAGGGCTGGCACTACTCCAACACCAACTACATCCTCGCCGGCATGCTGATCCAGCGGACCACGGGCCGCAGCTGGGCCGAGGAGGTCGAGCGCAGGATCATCCGCCCGCTGGGCCTGAAGTCCACCTCCATGCCCGTCAACTCGCCCTTCGTCCCCGGGCCGCACGCCCACGGCTACTTCAAGCTGCCGGACGGCCCGGCCGACGCCACCCTGCTCAACCCCTCGATGGGCGGGTCGGCCGGCGCCGGGATCTCCACCACCGCCGACCTCACCCGCTTCAACGCGGCCCTGCTCGGTGGCCGGCTGCTGCGCCCGGCCGAGCTCGCCGAGATGAAGCGGACCGTCGAGGCCGGACCGGGCTACGCCTACGGGCTCGGCCTGATCCGGTACCGGACCTCCTGTGGCGAGCTCTGGGGCCACACCGGCGGCATCCCCGGCTACGGCACGGTGGTGGCCGGCGACGCGGCGGCGCACCGCCAGCTCGCGCTCTCCTACAACCCGTACGACCTCTCCGACCCGGATGCCGCGGACCGCACCATGGGCACCCTGGTCGACACCGCCGCCTGTGGCGCCACCGCCGACAGCGCGCCCGCCCACCACAGCCTGCTCGCACCCGGCCAACTGCCCAGGTGACTCGGGGGTGTGACGGCGCGGCCGCTGGTGACCCGGCAGCGGTGCTGCCGGGTCACCAGCTGGTCAGCGGGTGTCGGCGCGCCGTTCGAGGCGGGTGCCGTGGCGAAGGGTGACCGACATCAGGTCGCTGGGGCCGTCCAGCTCCAGGCGGTGCCAGCGGCCCCGGGGGACGATCACCGCGGTGCCCGCCGGCAGCCGCACCATCTCCTCGGCGCCGCCGGCGTCCGTGGGGCGCAGGTACAGGCGCACGCCGCCGGTCAGGCAGCACACCGCCTCCTCGGCCTGCGGATGCATCTCCCAGTGGTCGGCGTGGACGTCGGCGTCGGTCTCCACATGGAAGGCCCCGATCTGCCAGGCGCCCGATGCGCTGCTGGTCATCTGCCGTTCGGCGGCTCGGACGTCGCCGTCGGGGTGGAAGTGCAGGGCGGAGGCGAACAGGTCGACGGTGGTGGGTGTCATGGCGGTGTTCCTTCCGGTCGGTTCTCTGCCGATGTGGGGGAGTACGAGGTGATGGTGACGACCCGGCGCGTAGCCGCCGGCGAGGGATGCGGCATCGGTGGCCGCACCGCGCGCCCCAGATTTCTGTACATGTAAGAAAACTAGCGCCAGGGGATCGCCGCTGTCGACCCCTGGGGGATGATGGGCGCATGCCGCAGCCGTCCGCACCACGCAGAGCCCCGGGCCGACCTTCCCGTATCTCCCTTGAGCAGGTCGTCGCAACGGCCCGCCGGATCGTGACGGAGGAAGGCGTGGACCGGCTGACCATGCGACGCCTCGCCGGCGAGATCGGCAGCACGCCGATGGCGCTCTATCACCACGTGCGCAACAAGGAAGAGCTGCTGGTCCTGCTGCTGGACGACTACGCCACGCAGACGCTGCGCCGGCCCGAACTGCCCGCCGACCCGCGTGAGCGGATCGTCGTGTCCGCCGCTGCGATCCACGGGGCGCTCGCCGGCTGCCCCTGGATCGTGGAGGTGCTGACCGCCGACGACCTGATGTCCACGGCCGCGCTGTGGTTCGTCGAGCAGATCGTCGACGGCCTGACCGAGTGCGGCCTGACCCCGGAGCGGGCGGTGCACGGGTACCGCGCGATCTGGTATTACACCGCCGGCGAGATGCTGGTCCGGGCGGCGGCGATCCGGCGGCGCGCGGACGGCGACCGTGCGACGTACCGGGAGCAGGTGTTCTCCGAGCTCGACGCGGACGAGCTGCCCCGCCTGGCGCAGGTCTCGGACCGCTGGGCCGCGCTGACCGCCGAGAACACCTACCTGGACGGCCTCCGGGCCCTCGTGGACGGCCTCCTCGCCACCCGTTGACGGCTCGGGCCCCCACCCTCGGCGGCGAACGCCCCGGTGCCCTGCGGATCCCGTCCACTGACGCTACGTCAAACACCGGTGCCGTAATCTCCGTTGAGGAGGCAGGCGCCTCGTGACACCCGGGGCAGGGCAGCGGCTTCCGGACCACTTCCGTGGTCCGGAGCGCGAGGCCTGTCCGGGACGTTCTCATGGGCGATCGGTCCGCCGGCCCGCGTCGCCGCCCCGGCGCTCGGGGGACCGGCGGCCGGTGCGACCATGGCCGCACCGGCGCCGCCTCCGTGCGCCGGCCGACGGTAGGAGGACGAGAGATGGCAGAGCCGCTGATCGCCGCAGTCGCGGGCCGGGTGCCCGAGGTCGACCCGACGGCCTTCGTCGCGCCCAACGCGGTGGTGCTGGGCTCGGTGCGGGTGGCCGCCGGGGCGAGCATCTGGTACGGCGCGGTGCTGCGGGGCGACGCCGAGGCGATCACGGTCGGTGCGGGCAGCAACATCCAGGACAACTGCACGCTGCATGCCGACCTCGGCTTCCCGCTGGTGCTGGGTGAGCGGATCTCGGTGGGCCACAACGCCGTGCTGCACGGCTGCACCGTCGAGGACGACGTGCTGGTCGGCATGGGGGCGACGGTGCTCAACGGTGCCCGGATCGGTGCCGGGTCGCTGGTCGCGGCCGGCGCCGTGGTGCCGCAGGGCATGGTGGTGCCGGCCGGTTCGCTGGTGGCCGGCGTGCCGGCGAAGGTCAGGCGCGAGCTCACCGGGGAGGAGCGGTCCGGGGTCAAGGCCAACGGCGAGGGCTACCGGCTGCTCGCCGGCGCCCACCGCGACCTCGTACCGCTGCCGCCCCGCTGAGCAGGCGACCCGCAAGGGCCGAACCCGCGGCCCGGCCAGTCAGGCAGGCGGTCGGGCGTGCGCGGCCGCGGCCCCGGTGGCGGCGGGCAGGTCCGGGCCGCCGGGTGGCGGCGGCCGCCGGTCGGCGGCCCAGGCCAGCACCGCGATCAGCGCGCCGATCCCGGCCAGCACCGAGCCCACCAGCGTCGGCGCCGTCCAGCCCAGGCCGGCGTCCAGGGCCAGCCCACCGAAGTACGCGCCCTGCGCGTTGGCGAGGTTGAAGGCCCCCTGGACGGTCGCCGAGGCCAGGGTCGGCGCGCGGCGGGCCTTCTGCAGCACCAGCGTCTGTACGGCCGGCACGATGGCGAAGCCGAACATGCCGATCAGCACCACGGTCAGCGCCGCCGACCACCCGGCCCGGGCCGTCCAGGCGAACCCGGCCAGGGCCAGTGCCAGCAGCAGGAACGACGCGCACACGGTGGGCCGCAGCGCACGGTCCGCCGCGTACCCGCCGACCACGTTGCCGATGGTCATCCCGATGCCGAAGAGCGCGAGCACCAGCGTCACCGACCCGGGTGCGTAACCGGAGACCTCGGTGAGCAGCGGGGTGATGTAGCTGTAGCAGGCGAAGAAGCCGCCGCAGCCGAACACCACGGTGGCCAGTGCCAGCCACAGCTGCCCGCTGCGGAAGGCCGACAGCTCGTGCCGCAGGCCGGCCGCGGCGGGGGAGGGCAGTGGCGGCACCAGCCGGGCGATGGCGGCTGTGCCGAGCGCACCGATGGCCACCACGACCAGCATGGTGGCGCGCCAGCCCAGGTGCTGGCCGAGCAGGGTGGCGGCGGGTACGCCGACCACGTTCGCCAGGGTGAGCCCGGAGAACATCACGGCCACCGCCCGGGCCCGCAGGTGCGGCGGCGCCAGCTCGGCGGCCGCCACCGCGCCCGCGCCGAAGAACGCCCCGTGTGGCAGCCCGGTGATCAGCCTGGCGACCGCGAGCAGCCAGAAGTCCGGCGCGAGGGCGCAGAGCAGGTTGCCGGCCGTGAACAGGGCGGCCAGCGCGACCAGCACGGCCTTGCGGGGCATCCGGGCCGCCGCGACGGTGAGCAGCGGTGCGCCGATCACCACGCCGACCGCGTACGCGGAGATCAGCCAGCCCGCCTGCGGGATGGACACGTGCAGGTCCCCCGCCACCTGGGGGAGCAGCCCCATCGCGGCGAACTCGGTGGTGCCGATGGCGAAGGCGGTGACGGCCAGCGCGAGAAGCGCCAGGGGCATGGGAGGACTCCGAGGTGGTGCCCGGGCAGGGCGCGCGGGCGCGGGGCCGGCACGGTCGTCGGGCCGGTGGTGGCTGGTTCGCGGGAGGGCTCCACCGGAGCATCCACGCCGGCTGCGCGGCGGGTGCGCGACGGCGCGCGGCGGATTTGTTCTCCCGGAATCCTAATACCGAGGCGCGCCCGGCCGGCCCCCGGGGGTGCTGGCCACCGGGCCGGGCGCGGGGGGAGACTGGGGCCATGTGCCGGAGTATCAAGACATTGAGGCCGCCCGTCACCCCCGACGTCGGGGACGAGGACATCCACGCGGCCGCGCTGCAGTACGTCCGCAAGGTCTCGGGGTTCCGGGCGCCGGCCGCCCACAACCGGGAGGCCTTCGACCGGGCGGTGGAGGCGGTGGCCGAGGCGACCGCCACCCTGCTCGCCGAGCTGGAGGTACGCGGTGCCCACCGCGCCAGGCAGCCCGCCGCCTAGCAGGGACCGCCGGCAGGGACCTCGCCGGACCGGACCGCCCGGGGCCGAGCGGGGCGCGCGGGGCGAGCGGGGTGCGTCGACCCGTGGTGTCCTTGTCTGGGAGCGAAGGAGGTGGCTGATGAGTTCCGAGAAGCGCTACGCGCTCACGTTCCCGGGAACCCCGGGCACTCAGGCGCCGCAGGACGTGGTCATCGTGAGCTGGACCAGCGCCATCGGCCCAGGCGGGCATCCGGTGTACGAGGACGCCTCCGGGATCGTCCGGGCCGAGATCAGCGACGCCGGTGAGGTCCGGATCCTGGCCAGCGGCGGTCACCAGTCACCGCACTACCCGGTGCACGCCGAACCGCTGCCCTGACCGGGCGGCGTCCTGCCCGCCGCGCGGCCGGTCGACCGCGCGCCCAGGCCCGTACCCGAACCCGCCCCGGTGATCCGTCGCCGGGGCGGGCCCCCGTACGGCACACTCACGCCATGACAACAGCGCGCTGGCAGGGCACGGTCGTCGCCGAGAGTGACGCCACCACGATCGTCGAGGGCAACCACTACTTCCCGATCGAATCGGTCCGCGTGGAGCATCTGCTCCCGTCCGGCACCACGACCGAGTGCCCCTGGAAGGGCACCGCCGGCTACTACACACTCCAGGTGAACGGCCTGACCAACCCGGACGCCGCCTGGTTCTACCCGGACCCCGCGCCCGAGGCGGCGCACATCCGAGGCCACGTCGCGTTCTGGCGCGGCGTGGAGATCGGCGACTGACGCCGCCGGCCGTCGCTTCCCGGAACCTCCCGGGCTTCCGCACCCACCGGCTCCCGGACCACGGGCTTCCGCACCACCGGCTTCCGGCCTCAGTTCCTCGGCCGGAAGCTGGTGCCGGTCATCTCCTCGCCGGTCGTGGTGGCCACACAGCGGAACACCCGCAGGCCCTGGGCGAACTGCGTCTCCGACGGCGGCAGCACGTCGATCGTCCAGCGGTCCACCGGGATCGAGCGCGCCGCGCCGATCAGGGAGGCGGCCAGCGTGTCCGGCGAGCAGAGCTTGCGGACCAGCGGGTGCTTCTCCAGCTCCTGCTGGTTGTCGGTCATGCCGTCAGCGGGCAGCGGTGCGATGGCGAAGGTCTCCCAGTAGTGCTTGACGGTGCAGTCCGCCGCGTTCATCCGGACCGAGCCGGCGATCGTGACCATCCCGCCCCAGCACTCGGCGGCCGCGGGGCAGGCCGCGCCGGCCGCCACCACACGGCCGGCCGCGCAGTCGGTGACCACCTGCACCGGGAACCCGGCGCCCGCGAGCGGGCTCTGCCCGGCCGTCGTCGGAGCGGAGCCGGCCGGCGCGCCCGAGGCGGAGGCCCCCGCCGCCCCCGCCGCCGCCGCCGACCCGCCGGCCGACGCGGACGTCGGCGCGGCGCCGCCGGCCGGTCGGCCACCCGCGTTGCTGTCCGGTGCGCCGCCGTCCAGTGCCAGGTACCCGCCCAGGCCGAGGCCGGCCACCGCCAGGGCGACCAAGGGAGCCACCAGCAGCGCCCGCCGCCGGCCCCTCGTGCGTACGCGGGCCGGCCCGGCCTCCGTGGTGGCCGAACCCGCGGCTTCCTTGGCCCCCGTGCGCTGTACGGGCACCGTGGCCGCCCTGCCCTGCGCCGGGAGCGCACCGGCCGCACCCGGCACCGGGCCGGCCAGCAGGACGGTGTGCAGCTCGACAGCCTCCAGCGCGTCCCGCAGCGAGGCGGCGTCCGGCAGGCGCTCGGCCGGGTCGGCGGCCATGGCGTGCCGCAGTACGGCCGTCAGCGCCGGCGGCACGCCCGGCAGGTCGGGGATGGGCGCGCCGTGGCGCACGATCAGCTCGGCGAGGCTGATGTCCCCCTGCTCGGGGTAGTGCGGTGGCCGGCCGGAGAGCAGCGCGTACACGGAGGCGGCCAGGGAGTAGACGTCCCCGGCCGCCGTGGGGTCGGCCAGCCGGAACGCCTCCGGCGGGGCGTAGGCGGGCGTCAGCGCCTCGCGGGTGGCGGAGAGTTCGTGGCCGGGCCGCGGCATGGCGGCCAGACCGAAGTCCGCCAGCGCGACGTTGCCGTACCGGTTGACCATGATGTTGCCGGGCTTGACGTCCCGGTGCAGCACCCCGGCGGCGTGGGCGGCGGCCAGGGCGTCGGCGATCCTGACCCCGACGTTGCGCGCCTCCACGACGGGCAGCGGCCCGCCGCTGCGCAGCCGGTCGGCGAGCGAGCCGTTCGGGCACAGCTCCAGCACCATGAACGGACGGCCGTCGGGCAGGACCCCGGCGTCGTGCAGCGCCACCACGTGCGGGTGTCCGGACAGCTGCCCGGCGGCCGTCACCTCCCGCATGAACCGCTGCCGGTCGCGCGCGCCGGACAGCAGCCGGCTGTCGACCTTGACCGCGACCTCGCGGCCCACCGCCAACTGCCGGGCCCGGTACACGGTCGCGAAGCCGCCCTGTCCGAGTACCTCGACGAGCTCGTACCCGGGAAGCGACGGGTGTTCGGTTCGCATTGCGGTGCATCCCCCACCGTGGACCCCGGGGTGGCCCCGGGGCGACAGAACTCCGGACTGGCCGCCGGCGCGTCCAGACTCTACCGATACACGGCCCCGGACTCCTGATCTCTGACCCCGGCCGCCGCGGGTGCCCGGCACCGCCCGCCCGCGGACGCAGACCCCGGGGGTTGTCCGCCCCCCGGTGGCGGCTCCCCGGAGCATCGGCTCCGACTGCCGAGCCGGCGGAGTGATCTGCCTCACAGGGTGTCACGGCGATCGATCGAGCGGTGTCTTGACTACCTGTTTCTGAACCCCAAAGTCGCAGGTCAACCCATGGGTGTCCGAAACGAGAAGTTTGCGGAAGCGTTCGCCGAAGGTTCACGGTGACCGTTCGGCGAACGGAACCCCTGGGACGCATGAGACAGGTGAGCTTCCGGGGCACGTGTCCCGTCCTCGCGTGGCGTTGCCGCTGTCTCACTTCTCGTTGTCGCCCGCGGCGGTGAGCGGCAACAGGAAGTGGGACAACGAAGGTCAGGCCCCCTGCACCGCCCCAGGTTGGCAGCGGAACACGTCTGAGAGCGTCGGCTCTGCGGACCACGGGCACCATGTGGCATCGTCCGGGTGGCAGGCTGACCTTCATGATGTCGACATCCCAGCCCGAACCGGTGCGAGCTGCCATGACCATGGACGGGCGCCGCCTGTCCTACCTCGACTACGGCGGCCCGGGGCGCCCCCTGCTCGCGCTGCACGGCCACTTCAACGAGGGCCGCAACTTCGCCAAGCTGGCGCGGGCACTGGGTCCCGACTGGCGAGTCGTGGCCCCCGATCAGCGCGGACACGGCTTCTCCGACAGGGAATCGGATTTCTCCCGGGAAAGCTATATCCACGACGCTGCCGCGCTCATCGCTCACCTCGGCCTGAGCCAGGCGGTGGTGCTCGGCCACTCCCTCGGCGGCGTCAACGCCTACCAGCTCGCCGCGCGCCACCCACGCCTGGTCAGCGCGCTCGTCATCGAGGACATCGGCGCCGAGATCGACGACGACCTGTCCTTCTGCCTGGCGTGGCCGCACCGGGCACTCACCCGTACGGCCTTGGTCGAACAACTCGGGGATTCCGCCCGCTATCTGACCGACGCCATCCGCGAATACCCCGACGGCTGGGGCCTGGCCTTCCGCCCACAGGACATGGTCACCTCAGTTGGCCAGGTCAACGGCAACCACTGGGACGATTGGCTCGCCACCGACTGCCCCGCCCTGCTCATCCACGGCACCCGAAGCGACACGCTCACCGAACACCACGCCAAGGCGATGGCAGCCCGCCGCCCCAACACCCAGCTCGTCGAACTCGCGACCGGACACACCGTTCACGAGACCGATCCCGCCGGGTTCGCCACAACGGTGCGTGCGTTCCTCGGCACTCGGGCGCTCGAACCGACTGGCCGACAACTTCAAATGAGACAACCGCATCGAATTGCACCTTGAGGGGCAACGTCAGCTGAGACTCCGGCTTGGCTGCTGAGAGTTGTCAGCCGCAGGCACCACCTGCCTGTTCGGCGCCCGCTTTGTGTAGATAGGCATGGGCCAGCTCGCGAAGCCGCGTCTGGTCGAAGCTGCGTCCGTGGCCCGGATGGACGACGGACACGTCCAGCTGCGCGAGGCTTTCCATGCTGCGCCGGTAGGCGGGCACATCGGAGTCCGGGAGGTCGTCGATCAGGTAGCCGTCGTACACCACATCGCCGGAGAACAGCACCCCGGTACGCTCCTCCAGCAGGGCGATGCTTCCCGGGGAGTGGCCGGGAAGGTGAAGGACAGTCAGTGTGCGGTCGCCCAGGTCGATCTGGTCCCCGTCATCTAGCTGGCGACTCAGTGTCACCGCTTCGACGCGATACGTCCGCGGGTCGTACTCGGGATACGGCAGGTCCTTGATCAGCAGGTCCGGGACGGGCTCTCCTTCGGCATTGATGCCGAGCTTCTCGTAGAGCTCGGCGCCGTACAGACTGGCCGGGACACCCGCGGCCAGGATCGCGGCGTCGGCCGGGTGAGCGGCCCGCTCACGAAACTCGTGGGCCCCGCCGACGTGGTCCAGGTGCGCGTGGGTGAGGACTACCAGCGGGTCGCGCTCGAACATGCGTGGGATCTCCCCGCGCAGGGCGACGACGCCAAGCCCGGCGTCGACGACGAGGTCGCGGTCGGTTCCGCGCAGCCACCACAGTTTCGCTGACAGCAGCGGGCTGACGAGGGGTTCCGAGATCCGAACGAGGTCACTGCCCAGCTCTAACTGCTCGTACCAGTCGCTCATGCCGAGCAGTGTGCCAGCCGCCTCGCCCGGACCAGGTGGATTGAGGCGGTGGGCGGAATCCACACACCGCAGACCAGATCGCTCGAGATCTCGGATCGCTGCTCGTCTCAGATGATCTGGTCGCCGCAGATCGCGGTCATGGCCTCGGACCAGATCACTTGAGACGGGACAGCCGGCGAAGTCGGGCGGTGGGCCAGATGCTTGATCGTTCTCAAGTTGTTCAGGAACAACATGGCCCACGGCTCATCTGGTACCAGGCTACCGAGCCCGCTGTTCCAGGGGGCTTGAAAACAGGTTCTTAAGGCCGAAGCCCCTTGAAGCGGAGGAGACCAATGGCCGAGAGCACCGATGTGGTCGTGATCGGTGGCGGATACGCCTGCGTGATGGCGGCCAATCATCCGACGCGGGGCGGCGAGGTTTGAAAGCCGTCGGCAACCAGGGCCGGCCGCGAAGGAGAGGGACCGAGACATGAACGACCACGCCACCGACCCGGCGACCGAGACGTTCATCGCCCACCGCAACCTGCTCTTCACCGTCGCGTACGAGATGCTCGGATCGGCGGCCGACGCCGAGGACGTCCTCCAGGAGACCTGGCTGCGGTGGGTCAAGGTCGACCTGGGGCAGGTGCGCGAGCAGCGCGCCTACCTGGTCCGGATCACGACCCGGCAGGCGCTCAACCGGCTGCGCACGATGAAGCGCCGCAAGGAGGCGTACGTCGGCCAGTGGCTGCCCGAGCCGCTGCTCACCGCACCGGACGTGGCCGAGGACGTCGAGCTCGCCGAGAGTGTGTCGATGGCGATGATGCTCGTCCTCGAAACGCTGTCGCCGACCGAGCGCGCCGTCTTCGTGCTGCGCGAGGTCTTCGATGTCGGGTACGACGAGATCGCGGCCGCCGTCGACAAGAGCCCCGCCGCAGTCCGCCAGATCGCCCACCGCGCACGCCGGCACGTCGACGCCCGCCGCCCCCGCCGGACGGTCTCCCCGAGCACGACCCGGGCGGCCCTGGAGGCGTTCCAGCGCGCGCTCGAAACCACTGACCTACAGGCCCTCCTCGACGTGCTCGCCCCGGAGGTGGTCCTGATGGGCGACGGCGGCGGCGTCAAGCGGGCCGCGCTGCGGCCGGTCATCGGCGCCGAGAAGGTGGCCCGCTTCTACCTCGGCGGCTCCGCCAAGGCCGCAGTCACGGTCACCTTCGAGCCCACCGTGGTCAACGGCAACCCGCCACTCGTCGTACGCCTGGACGGCGAGATCGACGGCGTCATGGCGATCCGGGTCGAGGACGCCCGCATCACCGGCGTCTACTACGTCCGCAACCCGGAGAAGCTGTCACGCGTCGGGGCCCAGAGCGCGCTCACCCTGCGATCAGGAGGGTCGACCCAGCGCAGCCCCTACGTGGCGGAGGCCTCTGCCGCTCGCCGGGCGGATCGCGCGGCCCGGGTCGCGTCCCGGGCCGCCCGGCGACGGTACGGCGAGGCTTCGGCGCCGGCCCGGCGACGCCACGGCCTGCGGCCGGGCGGCGGCGGGCTGGTCCCGCCCCTGGGTGATCTTGTTCGGCCGGCCGTGTGGATCAAGGTTTCCCGGCGCGGTTCCTGGCGACACTCGCAGCCAGGCCCGAATCCACGGAGGTACCTCGATGGTCCTGACCCTGATGCTGCTGACGACCCCGCCGCTGCTCGCCGCGCTCCTGATCGGCACCGGACGCGGCCCGGCCGCCGTGCGCGGCCGGCAGGGCCGTCCCGGCCCCCGCCACGCCGCTCCGGCGGGAGGCGCCCGCCGAGGCGCATGAAGCGGGTCGCCGGCCGGCTGATCGGCGGCCCGCCGGCCGATGGCCGCCCGCCACGCCCCCGGTGTGCCGACCGGGTGGCGCCGTCCCCCGTCGGGCCCCGTCGGAGGCGATCCAGGCGTGCCGTCCCGGCTGCCCGGGTAGGCGCAGTCCATGGCATTCTTCAGAAGACCCCGCCGGGCCGCGGACGCGCAGGCGACACCCGAGCTCGTCGCCGACGAACTGGCCGAGCTGGTCGAGGGACTGGAGTCGGACACGGCGGACACGCTCCCCGTGGCCAAGGACCGGGCCCAGGAGCGGGCCCGGGTGGAGGAGACGGGCCGTCGGCGCGGCGCCGTCCTGGTCGGCACGCTGGCCGGGCTGCTCGCACAGGGCGGCCGGCTGGCGGCGAAGGGGGCGGGGCTCGGCGGGCGTGCCCTCAGCGAGCGGTTGATCCAGGCCGCGCCCCGGATCCCGGTCCGTAACCTGGCCACCATGCGGGCCCAGCACCCGGCGGCGGCCGACCCGGAGCAACTGGCCGACCTGCTGGTCCTCGGTGCGTGCCGGGCCTCCGGGACGCTCGGCGCCGGGGTCGGCGCGGCGGCGATGCTTCCGGTGCCGCCCGCGATGCCGGTGGAGATCGCCGCCGAGACGCTCGCGGTGGCGGCCGTGGAGATCAAGCTGATCGCCGAGCTGCACGAGGTGTACGGCATTCCGGCCCTGGGCAGCACCACGCAGCGGGCGTCCGCCTACGTCACCGCCTGGGCCAACCGCCGGGGCGTCGACGCGACGCTGCTGGTCAAGCCCGCCGGGCTGGCGGCGATGGCGCTCGGTGCCGAGGTCCGCCAGCAGGTCCGCAAGCGGCTGACCCGCAGTACGCTCCGCCGCCTGCCCTCCCTGACGCCGCTGCTGGTGGGCGCGGGCATCGGCGCCACCGTCAACCGGCGGGACACCGCCAAGCTGGGCCGGGAGGTCCGTGGCGACCTGCGTCGCCGGGTGCCGCTCGACCCCGGGTACTGGACGGCGGCGGCCCCCGCGCCGCCCGCGCCCGCCCCGGGCACCCCTGGGCCGCCCGGAGCGCAGTGACGCCCGCGCCCACCAGGGGCGCCCGCGTTCAGGAGTGGGGCTCGCTCGCGGCTCGCCCCGGCCTCACTCCCGTGGCGCGGTCGCCCCGTACCCGCTCTTGACGGCCTGCACCATCGCCTGGTGCACGGAGCGCGCCGTCGCCTCGTCGGCCGCGGGCACCGGACTGCCGACGACCGTGTACCAGTCGAGCGCGCCGCTGTACTGCACGGTCAGCCGGGCCTCACCCTCCACCCAGGTGGTGTGCACGGTGAGATCCCCGGAGATGGGGCCGACCTCGACGGTGGTCACACCGCCGGGGCCGCTGATGATTCCCTGCGTGGTCCAGGTCGCCCAGGTGTTCACGAAGCGTCACCGTCCGTTCCGGCCGTGGAGCTGTGGAGCGCCCGGTCGGGCGTCCGGAGGGTAGGGGGAAGCGCGAGGGGAGCCGGGGGCCGCCCGGGGAGTTGGACTCCCCGGGAGCAAGCCTGCCCCAGGAGACACCACCGGACGAAGAGGCGGTGCCGGAGTACGACGTCGGGTGGTGAGGTGCCCGGGTGCGGCCCGACGCGGGCAGCAGCGACCGCGGCGCCGGCAGTTCGCCGCCGCCGTCTGCCGCCGCCGTTCGCCGCGTTCGCCGCCCGACGGGTCGGTGGGGCCCGGTCCGGGTCAGACCGGGGTCTCCGCGTCCTCGAAGGTGTCGCCCTCGGCCTGCGAGGTGTCCTGCGCGTGCAGGTTCTGCATCGAGGTGATGCCCTCCTCAGGGTCGGCCGCCCGGACGTCCTCGTCCTGCTCGCCGCTCACCTGCGACCGTGCGCTGATGTCCGACATCGTGGCTCCGTCTCCTCGGCCGGCCTCGGCGCGCCACCGTTCCGGGCGCGTCGCCGGGCCGGCGCCGTCGCGTCTCCCCTCCAGCGTGCCTCCGGCCCGCCGCCACGGCCATCGCAGACGGGAAGCCGGTCGGGCGGGGGCCGGTCCCGCCCGACGCGGCCACCGGAGTCACCGGCTCGACGAAGTCACCCGCCTCGATGAAGTCACCGGAGTCACCAGGCGACCGGCAGCGACTCCATCCCGTAGACGATCGTGTCGGCTCGGTACACCAGCTCCTCCTCCGGCACGGCCAGGCGCAGCCCGGGCAGTCGGCGGAACAGGGTCTCCAGGGCGATCTGCAGCTCGGCGCGCGCCAAGGGCTGGCCGAGGCACTGGTGGACGCCGAAGCCGAAGGCCAGATGCCGCCGGGCGTCGCGCCGCAGGTCCAGTTCCTCGGCCGGGCCGAACACGTCCTCGTCCCGGTTGGCGGTGGAGAGCATGCAGATCACCCCGTCCCCGGCCCGGAGCGGGGTGCCCGCGATCTCGACGTCCTCGGTGGCCACCCGGGGCAGGCCCGAGTGGACGATGGTCAGGTAGCGCAGCAGCTCCTCCACCGCGCCCCGCGCCAGCTGGGGATCGGCCCGCAGCAGCGCCGCCTGCTCCGGCCGGCGCAGCAGGGCCGCAGTGGAGAGCGCCGTCATGTTGGCGGTGGTCTCGTGCCCGGCGACCAGCAGTAGCAGACCCATCACCGCCCCCTCCCGCAGGGTCAGGTCGTCCCGGGCGGCGAGCCGGCTGAGGATGTCCTCCTCGGGGTGCCGGCGCTTGTGTTCGGCGAGCTCGGTCAGGTAGCTGATCAGGCTCTCCTGCGCGGCCGCGACCTCGGCCTCGGTGACCCGGTTGTCGAGCAGGATGCGGCTCTGGGCCTGGAACAGCTCGTGGTCCTCGTACGGCACGCCGAGCAGCAGGCAGATGACGAGGGACGGGACGGGCAGGGCGAACTCCGTCACCAGGTCCGCGGGCCCGGGTCGTCCGGTCATCCGGTCGATGGTCTCGTCCACGATCCGCTGGATGTCGGGGCGCAGCGCCTCCACCCGCTTCACCAGGAAGTCCTTGGTGACCATCCGCCGCAGCCGGGCGTGCTCGGGGTCGTCCATCCGGATGAAGCTGGGGTTGGCGGTGGCCACCTCGCGTCGTCCGGGCGTGAGGAAGGGGAAGCCCGGGTTGCTCGCGTCGGCGCTGAAGCGCTGGTCGGCGAGGATGGCCCGGACCTCGTGATGTCCGGTCACCAGCCAGCACTGCGAGCCGTCCAGGAGTAGCGCCCGGGTGATGGTGTGCTCCCGGCGTGCGGCCTGGTACGGCGGGGGCGGGTCGAACGGGCAGCCGCCGTGGCTTGCGGGGAGGAGGAGGGCGGGGGCGGTGGGTACGGTCGTCAAGATGAGGTCTCCTTCCGGGGTGCGGCGCTCAGTCGGCGGCGGCGCCGGTGCCGCGCGGGGGCTCCACGACGGAGATGGCGCCGCCGGGGCAGAGCGCGGCGGCGAGCCGGACGTCGGCGAACCGGGTGGGGGAGGGGCTGACCTGACGCAGCCTCACCAGGCCGTCCTCGTCGCTCTGGTCGAAGACCTCGGGCGCGGTCAGGACGCACTGGCCCGAGCTGCAACAGCGGTCCTGATCGATGGTCACCTGCATGCCGGAACTCCTCCGTGGCGCGACGGCGGGTCGATCGGCCCGCCGTGGACTCAACCTAACCCGGGGCTGTGTCGCATACGAAGGGTGATGCGCCGGTCCCTGCCAGATTGGCCGATTCGAGCCGTACGGCAGGCCCGTGAAGGCTCGCGAAGTCCCGTGAAGGCCCGTGCGGGCTGGTGCAGGCTCGTGCGGACCTGCGGGTGGGCCGGCGCAGGGCCTTGCGCCGGCTGTGCCGAGCCCGCGCTGGTCGCGCCCCGCCGTCGCGCGCCCCGCTCACCCGGGTGCGCTGCTCACAGGCCCTCCGCCGCCGCCAACTCCCGTACGGTGGCGACGGTGTCGGCCTCTCCGGGCCCCTTGTCCTCCCGGTAGCGCAGCACCCGGGCGAAGCGCAGGGTCAGCCCGGCGGGGTAGCGCGGGCTGCGCTGGAGGCCGTCGAAGGCGATCTCGACGACGAGTTCCGGCCGTACTCGAACCGTGTACGCGTCCCGCTCGACCTCGCGGGCCAGCAACTGGTCGGTCTGCCAGGCCAGCAGCTCGTCCGTCAGCCCCTTGAAGGTCTTGCCGAGCATCACCCAGGGCCCCAGTCCGCTCCCGCCGCCGCCCCTCGCCCCCAGGTGCAGATTGCTGAGGTAGCCGCGTCGGCGCCCGCTGCCCCACTCCGCCGCGAGTACCACCAGATCGAGGGTGTGCCGGGGCTTGACCTTGATCCAGCCGGCCCCGCGTCGCCCGGCGGCGTAGCGGGCAGCCGGGTCCTTGACCATCACACCCTCGTGCCCGTGCGCCAGCGTCGCCCGGAAGAACTCCTGGGCCGCGGCCAGGTCGCAGGTCTCGGTCCGGGGCACCCGCAGGCCGGCCGGTACGGCCCGCTCCAGCGCCGTCCAGCGCCGGGAGGCCGGCAGGTCGACCAGATCCTCGCCGTCCCGGTGCAGCAGGTCGAAGAAGAAGGCCCGCAGCGGTACCTCGGCCCGCAGCCGCTCCGGGGCCTGGCGGGAGGCGGTACGTGCGGCGGTCACCTGGAACGGCCGTGGGCGCCCGTCCGGGCCCAGCGCGATCGCCTCCCCGTCCAGTACGGCCGATCGCAGCGGCAGCGAGCGGGCGGCCTCGACCACCTCGGGTACCCGTGCGGTGATGTCGTCCAGGCTGCGGGTGAACACCCCGACCCGGTCGCCGTCCCGGTGGACCTGGACCCGGATGCCGTCCAGCTTCCACTCCAGCGCCGCCGGTGTGCCGGCGCCGATCCGCTCCAACGCGGTGGCCACGTCCGGCGCCGAGGCGGCCAGCATCGGCCGGACCGGGCGGCCCACCTCCAGGCCGAAGGCGCTCAGCGCCGGCGCGCCGCCGCTCAGTGCCGCCTCGGCCACCACACGGGCCGAGCCACGGAACATCAGTGCCCGCCGGACGGCCGCCACCGGCACCTCGGCGGCCTGTGCGACGGCCTCGGCCATCACCGCGTCCAGCGCGCCCTGGCGCAGCTCGCCGACCAGCACCGCCCGCAGGAACTCCTGCTCCGGCGCGGTCGCCCGGCCGAACAGCCCGTCCAGCAGCCGGCGGCGTTCGGCCTGTGAGCCGGCGCCGTGCACGGCGGCGACCCGCACCAGCACCTCCTCGGTTTCCCGCACACCCAGCGCGGGCTGCGGTGCCGGCGCGGGCAACGCGCGCAGCGCGGCCGGCCCCACCCCGATCCGCAGCCGCTGCGACTCCCCGGACAGCAGCGCCACGGCGGCCGGTACCTCCTCCGGCCCCAGGGCGCGCAGACACTCCGCCAGCAGCGTGGTCTTGGCCTTGCGGCCGGGCTCGACGGCCACGGCGCGTGAGGTCAGGGCGAGCTGCTGGAGCAACACGGTGGCCTCCTGTCCGGTGACGGTGGGCTCCGTCCAGGATGAGCCCTCGGACTGCCGCGGGCATCCCGTTCGGCCGGTTCCGCAGCACTCCTTCGCACTCGTTCCGAGGATTTCTGTTATCCCCACGCCCGCCCCGGATCTCCTGTGTGGCGGCCGGACAACAGCGGCCCGTGAACAGGAAGGGTTTCCTCATGCACAGCGATGCCGAGACGACCGTGCTCCCGGTGACCGCGCCACCGACCGGCCGTGCGGCCCACCGTCGCGCCGGCGGCAGCATCTCCAGCACGGGCCGCCGGCGGCGCAGGCGGCGCCGGGTCAACCCGGTGCTGGTGGTCGCCATGGCCGGGACGGCGGTCGTTGGTGCGGCCACCGGCTGGTACGCGGCCTCGGTGTCCGGGGGTGACGACGCCGGAGCGACGCAGCCCGTCGCGCTCCGCGCCGAGTACGGGCCGATGGGCGCCCTGGACCAGCCCGCCCCGGCCACCGGCTCGCCGTCGTCGAACCTCTCCGCCGCGCCGGCGTCCGCCTCCGCCTCCCCGTCCGACTCCGCCTCGTCCTCGGCCACCGCCGAGCCGACCCCGTCGGCCACACCGCCCGGCGCGTCGGGCTCGCCGTCGGCCGCGAGCGAGTCGCCCGCCGCGGGCACGCCCGGCACGCGGGATGCGACGTCCACCCCGTCGGCCGGTTCCGCCCCCACCAGCACCCGGCCGTCCGGTACGCCCGCGGCCCCCCGCTCCAGTGCCGCCGTGCCCTCGCAGCCCGGGGGCATGGCCACCGGCACCGCCGCGCAGTACGCCCAGCAGGTCGCCGATCTGGTCAACGAGCAGCGCTCACAGAACGGTTGCCCCGCGGTCACGGTCGACGCCAAGCTCCAGACCGCCGCCCAGGGCCACAGCGACGACATGGCCGCCCGGCACTACTTCGAGCACGCGAGCCCGGAGGGCGCCCACGCGGACAGCCGGATCACCGCGGCCGGGTACCGGTGGAGCAGCTGGGGCGAGAACATCGCCATGGGCCAGAAGGACCCCGCGGCGGTGATGGACGCCTGGATGCACAGCCCCGGCCACCGTGCCAACATCCTCAACTGCTCCTTCACCCAGCTCGGCGTCGGGGTGAAGCTCGGTACCGGCGGCTCGTGGTGGACGCAGAACTTCGCCTCCCCGTCCTGATCCGTCGCCCCGCCCCTCCCGCTGCCCGGCTCTTCCCCCGCTGCCAGGCCATCCCGCTCACCGAACCGCGCTCACCGAACCGCTGTGCTCGCCGAACCGTCTCGCTGCCTTGAACAACCCACCGCCTTGGCCGCCCCGCTGCCTCAACCACCCCACTGCCTCAACCACCACGTACCCCGAACCAACCTGCCGCCGGAACCGTCCGCTGCCCGAACCGTCCCACTGCGAACCATCCCCGCACCGCACCGCCGAACCGGACCCCCGCGAAGTCCGGTTCGACGAAAGTGTGTGAGTTGTTGTTATCTGGGCCGTTCCCGACGGTCTCCAAGAAGCAGGGGAAGACTGGTCCGGGCAGACGAGAAGGTTGATGCACGTGCACAGCAGGAGTGGGACGACACTGGTGGTCGCAGCTCAGGCGGGCGACCGGCAGGCCAGGGAAACACTGGTGGCCGACTGGCTGCCGCTCGTCTACAACGTCGCCGGTCGGGCGCTCGACGGTCACCACGACGTCGACGACGTGGCCCAGGAGACGATGATCCGTGTCATCGAGGGCCTGGACGGTCTGCGCGACCCCGGGGCGTTCCGGTCCTGGCTGGTCGCGATCACTCTCAACCAGGTCCGCCGCCGCTACGCCGGACAGCAGCAGAGCCCCGTCGTCGGAGGTCTGGACGAGACGTGGGAGGTCGCCGACCCCCGCGCCGACTTCGTCGACCTCACCATCCTGAGCCTGGGCCTGTCCGGGCAGCGCCGCGAGGTCGCGGAGGCCACCCGCTGGCTCGACGAGAGCGACCGCTCCCTGCTCGCACTCTGGTGGCTGGAGGCGAGCGGTGAACTCACCAGGCCCGAACTCGCCGAAGCCCTCGGGCTGACGCTCCCGCATGCCGCCGTGCGCGTCCAGCGGATGAAGAAGCAGCTGGAGGCGGGCCGGGTGGTGGTCCGGGCGCTGGCCGCGTACCCCAGCTGTGCCGAGCTCTCGGAGCTCACCGCGGGCTGGGACGGACGCCCGGAACCGGTGTGGCGCAAGCGAATAGCGCGCCACATCCGGGGCTGCGCCAGGTGCGACGGGTACGGGCGGGACCTCTTCCCCGCCGAGGGGCTGCTGGCCGGCCTCGCGATGCTGCCGCTCCCGCCCCGGCTCGCCTCGCCGCTGCCGACCGGCGCGCAGTCGGCCGCCCACGCGGCGGGCAGCACGCCCGGCGCCCCGCACTCGCTGCTACGGCCGCGCGTCGCGGTGGCCGCAGGCGCGGCGGCGGTGCTGGCCGTAGCGACGCTGGCGATGCTGTGGCCCGACTCCGAGGCCCCGCACGCCGAACCGGCCGGCCCCAGCACGGCTCCGGTCTCGGCCCCGGAGCTGGTGGCGGCCACCCCGGTCGCCGCGCCCTCCACCGAACCGGCCACCGCGACGCCGTCGGCCACGCCCACACCGGAGGCGCCCGCGTCGCCCACCGCCACACCCACCCCGACGCCGACCCCCACGCCGTCGGCGACCCCGACCCGGGAGACCCCCACACCGGAACGCCAGCTGATGGACCTGATCAACGCCGAACGGGCGAAGGTCGGTTGTGCGCCGCTGCGGATCGACCCGCGGCTGCACACCGCCGCGCAGAAGCAGTCCGAGGACATGGTGGCGCGCAACTTCTACGACCACACCAACCCGGACGGAGTCCGCCCCGACGGCCGGATCACCGCGGCGGGCTACCGCTGGAGCGCGTGGGGCGAGAACCTCGACCGGGGGCCGAGCTCCCCGGCGGTCGTCCTCAAGCAGTGGATGGACAACGGCATCCACCAGACCAACATGCTCGACTGCGCCTACCGGGACGCCGGCGTGGGCGTCGCCCCGCAGGGGCAGAACGGCCTCGCCTGGACCCTGGACCTGGGCGTCCCGCGCTGACCAGCGTCCGAGCCGAGGGACAGCACCCGGCGACCGGCCGACGGGAGGAGGCGGCCACCCGGCCGGCGGGCGCGCCGCCCCATAGGCCTCAGCGCGCCGGAGTCGACGCCGGGCCGTCGCCCTCCACCACGTGCTGGGCGTTGTCCATCGCGGTGCTGACGGCGCCGTCGGCCTTCAGCGGCCCGGCCTCGCCGAGACCGCCGTCCGGCCAATCCGCGTGCGCGGCGGGGGCGGTGAGGGAGGCGACGACACCGATGGCAAGGGACGCGACGGCGAGCAGGCTGCGCTTCTTCATGCCCCTACCAACGAGGGCGGACGCCGGAGGTCACGCCCCGGGAGCAGCAGACCCGCCAGCGACAGCGCCCCCCAGCCGACCGAGACGGCCACGGCCATCACCCGGCGATCGCGCCCGGGCAGCGTGCGCCCCAGCAGCGCCGCATCGCCGAGGTCCGCGGCAACCCGGAGCACGGCGGCCGTCCGCAACGCCGGGCCGTCCGGTGCCAGGGCCATGGCCAGTCCGGACGCGGCGTCCCGCCAGCCGACCGGGCGCAGCGACACCGCCGTGGCAGGTGCGGTCCGCCCATCCGCGTCGACCAGCCCGGACGGTCCGGCGAGCAGGCCGGGCCGCAGCGTGACGGCCAGCCCGTACACGGCGGTGGCCGCACCGGTGACCCTGAGCAGACCCACGTGCACGGTTCCATTCCCTCCGTCGGCGGGGGCAGGCCGGCGCCCACGCGGGGTCGGCCGCTCTCCCGGCCCATTCCACACCGCGCGCCGGCCGTCGGCCGCCCGGACACGCTCCTTCCGCCACGCCTCGGAGCAGTTGGCCAGGGTCATGTCGCGGACCGCGCCCGGTGCTCCCGGTGGCTCAGGCGGCTGGGCGGCAGGCGTTACCCGACCTGTCGGCGCAGTCGTGCGGCTGACCGGCCGAGCCGTACGGCCGCAGCCACCGGGATGGTCATCGCCGCCAGGAGGGCGGCCATCACGGTGGTCGGCGCCAGCTGGCCGAGTGCCAGGGAGAGGACGACGGCGAAGACCGGGACGGTGACGGTCGGGGAGAGCACCAGCAGCGTCGCCTGCTGCTTCTCCCGTCGTACCCACTGGGGGGACTTCCACAGCCGTACGAGCGCCGCGATGGTGGCCGGCAGGGTGAGGAGCGGGCCGATCACGGGGATGAGCGCGGCCGGCAGCGCCACGACGATCAGGCCGAGGGTGATCGAGGTGTGCCCGCTGCTGTCCGGTACGGGGTGGTCGCCGGGTTCCTCGGCCAGGGCGGCTGCCGTGATCTCTCCGGGGCTTCCCAGCTGGTCCAGGACCCGACGCACATCGCTCTCGTCGAAGCTGCCGGAGTCCGCCAGCGCCACTTCGACGTGCTCGCGCAGATCCGCCAGCAGCTCCTGGCGGCGGAGGTCGGGAAGCGCTGCGGCCCGTTCCTCGACGGAGGACAGGAAGGCCCGCACGAGGGGGTGGTCAAGGGTGTCGTTCATGTCGTCTCTCCAGGGGTGAGGAAGTGGTCGACGGCGTCGCGGAAGGAGGGCCAGCTCGCGGTGAACTCCTCCAGCGCGCTCCGGCCGGCGGCGGTCAGCGTGTAGTACCTGCGCGGCGGCCCGCTCTCGGATTCCTGCAGGTGGGTGTCGGCGAGTCCGGTCCGCCGCAGACGGGACAGCAGGGGGTAGATCGTGCCCTGGCTGGTTGCCATGACCTCCACCCGCGCGAGCTCCGCCAGCAGCTCCACCCCGTACCGGGGGCCGTCCCGCAGCAGCGCCAGGACGCAGTACTCCAGCACCCCCTTCCGGAGCTGACTCGCCACTCGGCCGTCCGCCCCCGGGATGCTTGCATTGCCATCTACCATGCAAAGCAAGCTACCACGCCGGCGCTGACCTCGCCCAGGGCCGGGGCCGGAGTCGTGTCGTCGTGGCGGGGGAGGACGGGCGGGGGAGGACGGGCGGAGACGCTCCGGCGGACCTCCTGCCGGGCGTGGGTTCCGCCGCCCGGCCGGGGTGGTCTGACCGCCGTGGTGGGCGCCGGGCGCGGGGTGGACGGCCCGCACACCGGGCGGGATCGTGCCGGGCGGCGTGCGGGCCGTGCGGACCACGATGGCGGTGCTGCGGTGGTGGGGGCACCGGCGCAGGGGCGGCGCGCCGGTGCATCCGGCGGGCGCCCGTGGGGCGGAGGGTGGTCGGAGTCGGGATCGGAGCCGGGCGCCGGCGCGGGATCAGAGGGTGGCGCTGGCCTCGCCGGTGGCGCCGCTGCCGCGGGCGGAGGTCGCCGGGGACGCGGTGGGCGGGGTGACGGTCCAGTCCGGGTGGTTGGGCATGGGCGGGGTCCGGTCGCCGTAGAGCCAGTCGGTGAGGAACGGGCCGAGGTCCTGTCCGGAGACCTCCGAGGCCGTCCTGACGTATTCCTGGGAGCCGGCGCTGCCGCCCCGGTGGCGGCGCAGGTACTCGTGCTCGATCCGGTCGAAGACGGCCTCGCCGACCTTCTCGCGCAGCGCGTACAGGGTGAGTACGCCGCCCAGGTAGCGCTGGCTGTCGAAGAGGTTGTCGGCGTTCGGGGCGGCCACCGGGCCGCAGTCGTGGCGCCACTGGTCGCCCCTGGCGTAGGTGTCCTTCATCCGGGCCTCCAGCGAGGTGTACCCGAGCGAGTCCGGCCAGCCGCGCTCGTAGCGGTAGATCAGCCCGTACAGGTCGGCGTGGCCCTCGTTGAGCCAGAGGTCCGCCCAGCTGCTCGGGGTGACGCTGTCGCCGAACCAGGAGTGGACCAGCTCGTGCATCATGTGCGAGCCGATCATGGGCTCGGGCTGGAGCAGGAAGCTCGGCTTGTAGAGGGTCAGGGTCTGGGTCTCCAGGCCGGTGAAGTCGAAGGCCGCCGGGTCGTCGGTGTCGGCCGGCATCAGCCCGTACATCTCGAAGGGGAAGTCGCCGAGCCGCTGCTCGATCCACTCCAGCTGCCCGGGGATGAGCGCCAGCGCGGGCGCCAGGGCGGCGGCCCGCGTGGTGGGGACGACATCGCGCAGCGGCAGCCCGCCGGGCCCCCGGCGTTCCTGCACGGTGTAGCTGCCGACCGAGACCTGGACGAGTTCGGTGGCCATCGGCTCGCGGGAGTCGTAGCGGCGGGTGGTCTGCCCGCCGCGCCGCTCGGTGGCGCCCAGCGAGCCGTTGGCGACCCCGAGGACGGCGTCCGGCGCGGTGACGTGGATGGTGAACCGCGCCGTGTCGCTCGGGTGGTCGTTGCAGGGGAAGACGGTGTGCGCGCCGTCGGGCTGGCCGGCGATGGCGAAGCCGTCCGCGGTGGGCACCCAGGCGCTGTGCGTCCGCGCGGCCCGCGGGTCGACGGTGTAGCGCACCGTCACCGTCATCACGGCGCCGCGCGCGATCGCCCGGCGCGGGGTGACCAGCAGCTTCTCGTCGTGGGTGCGGAAGGCGGCCGGCTTCCCGTCGACCCGCACCTCCCGGACGTCCAGTCCGAGGGCGTCGAGCTCGAAGCCGCCGAGCCGTCGCAGGCTGCGCGCGGTCATCCGGGTGGTCGCCCGCACGGTGCGGCTGTCGCCCTGGTACGCGAAGTCGAGGTCGTAGCGCAGGGCGTCGTACCCGCCGTTGCCGAGGGTGGGGTACACCGGGTCGCCCGGGCCGGCGGGAACACCCGGCGGCGGGAGCGCTCCGGCGGGGCTCGCGGAGCACCAGAGGGTCGCCAGGACGAGGGCCGCCGCGGGAACGAGACGGGGGATGCGCGACATGACCACCAGTGCTTTCGAACGGGCCGGGAGGGGCGGTGGGCGTAACCGGCCTGAACGTAGTGGATGGTGACGGTGTGACGGGTACGGCCGTGCGCGCCGGGAGCGGCCCGGGGAAGCCGCTCGGCCGGGCGGGGCGGGCGGTTCGGCGCGGGGGCGGGTCAGCCGAACGGGCCAATCGGCTCGCGCCCTGCGTGCGGCCGCCATAGCCTCGGAAGTGCCTCGACCCCTGACGGTCGGGGCCACGGCCGTCGGAGAACCTGGCCAGGTCCGGCGGCCGTCCCCATGCCCGCAGTCCGGCGCCACGTCGTACGCCCACGTCGTACGCCCACACCGTACGTCCGCCGCCTCACCGCACCGGAGCAGTGCGCACGCGGCGGTGGGCCGGTCTCCCGGCCGGTGGTCGACTACCTCGGCATCGCGCTGGTCGGGGTTGGGGCGAGCGCGCTGATCCTGGCGACCGGCTGGGGCGGCAACGAGTACGCCTGGACCTCACCGGTGATCATCGGGCTGTTCGCCACCGGCGTGCTGGCGCTCGGGCTGTTCTGCCCGGTGGAGACGCGGGCGGCCGAGCCGATGCGGCCGATGCGGCTGTCCCGCGACCCGGTGTTCCGGGTCTGCTCGCCACCATCTCGGGCTGACGCCGCCCGGCTCGTGCGAGCCGGGCGGCGTACGGCATGGCGGGGGCTGCTCGGCTGTGATCCCGGCCGGGGCTACTTGACGGTGATCCCGGCCGTGTTGCAGGCCTCGGCGTACTGCTCGTTGCAGATCTCGGCCGCCTTGTAGAGGCCGCCGCCGATCACGGTGACGGCGACCTTCGCCTTGGTCACCACGATCGGGGTGAGCAGGATGGACGGGATCCGCATACCGTTGCTGTTGGTCACCGCGCTGGCGACCGAGGTGACGTCGAGTCCCTTCAGCACGTAGACCGCGATATTGGCGGCGGCGTCCGCCTCCGGCTTGTACGGCTTGTAGATGGTGTACGCCTGCTCGCCGGAGAGCACCCGCCGCACGGCGTCGATGGAGGCGTCCTGGCCGCCGACGGGGATGTTCTTCAGACCGGCGGCCTTGAGGGTGTCGATCACGGAGGCGGCCATGCCGTCGTTGGCGGCGTAGACCGCCTGGATGTTGTCCTTGCCGAGGTTGCGGATCGCCTCGTTGGTCTGCTGCGCGGCGATGGCGGGCTTCCACTCGCCCCACTTCTCGTAGCCGATCGACTTGACCTTGCCGTCCAGCGTGTTGTGCGCGCCGGCCTTGAAGGAGACCGCGTTGGGGTCCGTCTCCGAGCCGTTGATCATGACGATCTGGGCGCCGGCGGCCTTGGGGCCGAGCGCGTCGAGCAGGGCCTGGCCCTGTAGCTGACCGGTGCGCTCGTTGTCGAAGGACACGTAGGCGGCGACGTTGCCGGCGGCCAGCCGGTCGTACGCGATCACCTTGGTGCCCTGGCGGCTGGCGTCCTCGATCCACGGTGCGGTGATCTTGGAGTTGACCGGGTCGAGCACGATCACCTTGACGCCCTTGGCGAGCAGCGCGTCGAACTGCCGCTTCTGCTTGGCCTCGTCGCCGTCCGCGTTGGCGTAGTCCACGGTGCACTTGGTGCACAGGCCGGCCACCGAGCTCTCGATCATCGGCTTGTCGAAGGCCTCGTACCGGGTCGACGACGCGTTCTCGGGCAGCAGCAGCCCGATCGTCTGGTTGCCGCTGGCGGCGGCCTTGCCGCTGTCGTCCTGGCCGCAGGCCGTCAGGCCCAGGGACAGCGTCAGTGCGAGTGCCAGCGGCACTGCGGCCGTGCCCGTGGTGGTGCGACGCGTCACGACGTTCATGGTGGGTGGTGCCTCCTGACCTCGGCCGCGGCGTTACGGCCGGGAGGGAGTCAATCTGGCCCATCGACTTGACGTCAAGAAATAAAGCGGTGGAGCGGAAATGGTGCCCAAGTCGTTATGGAATTGAATCCGTGTGGCGTCATTGGTGCTACGGGTGGGGGAGCTATCGACAAGTGTTCAATGCTTTGAGCCCAACAGCCTTCAACGGTAAGCGGGTTGTGACGCAGGGAGGCCCCGCCGAATGCCGACGGCCGGGGCCGGGGGCGGGGCTGTCGGAGGGGGATGAAAGGATTCGGTTTCCGTCGCCGGGCGACGGACCTCTCAGCCGATCGGCCTTGCCCCCATCCCGCGGCGGCCGTCAGGGCAACGGGACGAGGTCCGTCCTTTGCGTACCCCAGCAACTCCGGTGGCGAGGTTCTCCCGTCTTCCTCTTCCCTCCCTCAGGAAGCCTGACCTCACCATGCACGTCAACCTCACCCTTGCCCGCACTGTCGCAGCCATCGGCGCGGGTGCCCTGCTCCTCACCGGCTGCGGCAGCGGCACCGTCACCGCCACCCCCGGCAGCCCCGCCGACCTGCGCGCCCGCGTGCCCAAGGCGTTCAAGAACGCCGGTGTCCTCAAGATCGGCTCGGACCTCAACTACGCGCCGGTGGACTTCCGCGGCCAGAACGCGGAGCCGGCCGGGCTGGACCCGGAACTCGCCGCCGCGCTCGGGAACCTGCTCGGCCTGCGGGTCGAGTTCGTCGACATGCCCTTCGAGAAGCTGATCCCGGCCCTCCAGGCCAAGCAGATCGACCTGGTGATGGCCGCCGTCATCGACACCCAGCAGCGCCAGCGCGGCGTCGACGACAACGGCCAGCAGGTCAACCCCGGTGTGGACTTCGTCGACTACTACGTCACCGGCACCTCGCTCCTGGTGCAGGCCGGCAACCCGCTGGGCATCACCACGCTCGACGGGCTCTGCGGGCACACCATCGCGATGCAGCGGGGCACCATCCAGGCGGAGATGGCCCAGCGCCAGACCGTCGCCTGCGGGCGGGCGGCGAAGCCGCTGACGATCCACCTGCGCGACACCGACGCCCAGGCGCTCGCGGAGATGGCGGCCGGTACCGCCGTCGCCGACCTCGTCGACTACCCGGTGGCCGAGTACAACCTCCACTCGCAGCAGTGGGCGGGCAGGTTCGCGGTGGCCGGCAGCCAGCACCAGGTGGGGCCGTACGGGATCACGGTGGACAAGGGCAACGGGGGTCTGCGCGACGCGCTGGCCAAGGCCCTGGACGTGCTGATCCGCAACGGCGAGTACGGGAAGATCCTCGCCAAGTGGAACCTCCAGGCCGGGGCGATCCAGAGTGCGGTGATCAACAGCGGCCTGTGACCGCGGATCGGCTCCGCGCCCCGGGAGGCCGGTGACCCGGCGTTTCGGGGGGCGTCCTTCGCTGCCCGTGCCTGCGCCCCGCCGGGCCGGATCCGGTGGGGCGCAGGCGCTCAGCGGGCGCGCAGGCGTTCGGTATCGCGGCGCTCGCGCTTGGTGGGGCGCCCGGCGCCGCGGTCCCGCTCGGCGACCGTGACGATCTCCTCGCGCGGCGGTGGCGGCGGACTGTGGTCGAGGAAGCACTCGGCCGCGGCCGGCGCGCCGACCCGCTTGCGCACCAGGCGGGTGACCACCACGATCCGCTCGCGCTCGCTCAGGCGTACCCGGACCTCGTCACCGGGCCGCAGCGCCTGGGCGGGCTTGACGCGTTCGCCGTTGACCCGCACATGGCCGGCGCGGCAGGCGGCGGCGGCCAGCGCGCGGGTCCCGGTGAGCCGCACGGACCAGATCCAGCTGTCGACGCGTACCGTTCCCTCGTCCGAAGTCATGTGATCCTCTCGGGTGGTGCGGCTGGGTTTCGTCGGGCCGGCCCTCGGGGGCCGGGCCTGGGGGGTTGGGCTTTCCGGGCCCGGGGGCCTCGGGGCCGGGTCAGCCGGCGGGGATCGCCTCGCGGTAGACCCAGGCTCCCCCGTGGCGGACGAAGTGACTGTGCTCCTCCATGGCGCCCGGGCGTCCGTGCTCGGTGTAGTGGGCGCGGAAGGTCACGGTGCCCTCGGCGTGGAACGGCCCGCCGTCGGAGGTGTCCAGGACCTCCAGCCGGACCCAGCGCAGTTCCGGGTCGAAGTCGACCTCCCGGGGGCGGGTGTCCGGGTGCCAGGTCCGCAGCAGGTACGCCTCGTCGTGGCGGGCGAAGGCACTGAAGCGGGAGCGCATCAGCTGCTCGGCGGTCCCGGCCGTCGCCGGGCCGAGGTGCAGCCGCCCGCAGCATTCGGTGTACGCGGCCGGGAGCCCGCACGGGCAGGATGCGGTGGGGGAGGGGGCGTCGGGGGCGGGCTTCACACGTCGTCGGGACATGCCCCCATTGTCCCCGCTCCGGGGCTCGCTCCCGCCCACGGGCCCGTACCCACGGGCCCGTGGCCCGCCCCGTGTCTCGTGACCGCCCTGGCCCGCGCGATGCCGCCCAGGGCCGGGTGGGTGACCACGGGATTGCCCGGGGGAGGGCGCGGGGGATCAGTGAACCCATGCCTCATTCCTATGATTATCGGCCCGAAGGGGGCCTGGGCCCCAGGGCCTGGACGGCGGCCGTCCTCTGTCTCCTCGCGGCTGCGGCCGGTTGTGGCGCCCCGGCGCGGCCGGCGGACGGCGGGGCCGCGCCCTCCTCGGCGGCCGCCACCGTCGTCGAGGAGGGCGGGCAGCGGCCGGCGGTCGTGCCGATCGTCCGGCCGGGCCGGGCCGGGCAGGAGGAGGACGGCGCGGTCGCCGCGGGGGCGCGCAGGGAGGAGGCGGTGCGCAGCCGACTGGAGGCCGTCCGGGGCTGGGGGCTCGAAGCACTGCCGCTCTCCGCGCCCCGGCCGCCGCAGGCCAGGCCGGAGCTGACACCCGTTCAGGGGGTCTCGCTGCACGAGGGGCTGCCGCCGGTCGTCGCCCGGGTGCCCACCGACGATCAGGTGGTCTTCCTGACGGTGGACGACGGTGTCGAGAAGGACCCGCAGTTCGCGCGGATGGCCGGCGCGCTCGGCGTACCGTTCAGCGCCTTCCTCGCCGACCGCATGGCCCGCTCGGACTACGCGTACTTCCGCGAGCTGGCGGCGCAGGGCCACGCCGTGCACAACCACACGCTGACCCATCCCGACCTCAAGCTGCTCGGCTACGAGCAGCAGCGCCAGGAGATCTGCGGCCAGCAGGACCAGCTCGAACGCGAGCTGGGCACCCGCCCCAGGCTGTTCCGGCCCCCGTACGGCGAGTACGACGACACCACACTGCGGGCCGCGGGCTCCTGCGGCATAGAGGCCGTCCCGCTGTGGAACGAGGAGGCCTTCCCCGACCACATGGAGTACCGCTACGCCGACCAGCGGCTGCATCCGGGCGACATCATCCTCACCCACTTCCGGGGCACGGACCTGTGGAACGGCACCATGCCGCAGATGCTCCGCGAGGTGCTGGACACCGTGACGGCTCAGGGCTTCGCCCTGGCGCGACTGGAGGACTACCTCTAGCGGCTTCGTACGGACCGGGCCGGTGGATGCGGGTGTCCCGATGGGGGCGCCCCCTTCGCCGCGTGGGAGCCCGCCATTAGGACGGCTGGTGAAATGTCACATGACATATGAAGGGGGCGGTATGGACGCGAGCGGGGCACCGGCCCCCCTGCCCGGCACGGACGGGCTGTTCACCCTGGACCCGGCGGCGGCGCATCTCAACCACGGGTCGTACGGCGCCGTGCCCGCCCCGGTCGCCGTGCCCGCCCCGGTCCAGCAGCTCCAGCGCCGGCTCCGGACCGAGCAGGAGCGCGACCCCGACGGCTTCTTCGCCGACCTGCCCGAGCGGGTCGCCACCGCTCGGTCGGCCGTCGCCGCCGAACTGGGCGCCGATCCGGGCAGGCTGGCGTTGCTGGGCAACGTCACCGAGGGCGTCGCGGTCGCCCTCGACAGCATCGCGCTCGCGGCGGGAGACCGGATCCTGGTCACCGACCACGGGTACGGCGCCGTCACCCGGGCGGTGCTCCGCCGCGCAGCGGAGCGCGGCGCCGCCGTGGACACCGTCCGGCTGCCACTGGACACCCCGGACGAGGACGCCGTCCGGGACACCGTCCTCGCCGGGGTGACCGGGCGCACCACGGGGGCCGTGCTCGACCTGGTGACCTCGCCCACCGCCCGCCGGATCGCCGCCCCCGCGCTGATCACCGCCCTGCGCGAACGCGGGGTGATCACCGTGGTCGACGCCGCGCACGCACCCGGCATGCTGCCCGCGCCGGTCGACGCCCGGGCCGACTTCTGGCTCGGCAACCTGCACAAGTGGGCCTTCGCCCCGCGCGCCGCCGCCGTGCTCGCCGTCTCCCCGCAGTGGCCCGCGCGGATCCGTCCGCTCGCCGTCTCCTGGGAGCACGACCGGGGCTTCCCCGCCAACGTCGAGTGGCGCGGCACCTTCGACTACACGCCGTGGCTGGCGGCCCCGGCCGGCCTCGACCTGCTGCGCCGGCTCGACCCCGGGCGGGTGCGCCGCCACAACGAGCGGCTGGCCGGGTACGGGCGGGACGTGCTGGCCGAGCGGGCCGGACTGCGTCCGCTGGCGGCCGCCGAGGGCGTGTCGATGCGCGCGCTGCGACTGCCGCCCGGGTGCGGCGAGAGCGACGAGGACGCGCGGGCGGTGATGGCGCGGGTGTGGCACCGGCTGGCCACCCGGATCGTGGTGCGCCCCTGGCCGGGCGGCGGGGTCCTGCGGGTCAGCGCGCAGCTGTACAACCGGCCGCACGAGTACGAACGGCTGGCCGTGGGTCTGGCGGAGCCGCTCCGGGAGTTTCGCTGACGGTCGGTGGCCATGGCTCCGCGCCGCCCGGGTCGGGCCGGACCCCCGCACGCGGGGGAACGGGGCGGGAGCTTGCCGGGCCGGACGCCCGGGAGACGTGCCCGGGCCCGGCCCGGGGGCACGGACGGGACGGGCTGCCCGTGCCCCCGGGACCCCGGGCGCCGGATGCTCGGAGGACGGGCCCGCCTCCGTGGCCCGCACCACCGGGTGGCCCCGGCTGCCCCGGCGGTGAAGGAATGAGGCCCGCATGTACGCGCACTGGGGAGTATTCACCAAGAACGACACCCTCGTTGACTGTCTCGGGCTGGCGCAGACCGCCCTGGAGGAGCGGGGTTTCCGGATCTGGGACCCCGCGAACGGCGGCGGCTACCAGGTGATCGGCGGCATCGACGCCGTGATCGCCACCATCGTCTGCGTCCCGCAGAGCCCGCAGCAGACCTGGCTGACCGTCAGCGCCTACTCCGACGACTCGGCCCTCGCCGAGCGGACCAGGAACGAGGTACGCACCTTCATCGTCGACTCGATCCGGATCGACTGATCCGGCCGTCGACGTACCCGTGGACGCGCGGTCGGCGTTGCTCCGCCCCCGTCGGTGTTGACCCGTTCCGTCGGCCGCGCCGCCCGCGAGCCCCGTCGGACAGCGGGAATGCGGCGTCCGACTAGCGCCGGACGCCGCACCGCGAAGGCCGCGGAGTGGACGGGTCAACGCCGATGAGCACACGGAGAGGGACAGCTGCTCCACCACCAGGCTGTCACCCGGCCCGCGTAGCCCGGGCACCCGAGGGGACACGCCGCCGACCGGTGCGACCGGCCCGACACCCGCGTAGCCCGGGGCGCCCGAACCTGACACGTTGAGCGTTGTCGGGTCTTCACCGGCCCCAGTAGCGTCCGCGCACGGGCGGTGGCGAGCGGAGCCGCCGGCCGGACCGGCAGCGGCCACACGAACGGCAGGGGCACCATGGGCACCGTCAACGGCGGGATCTCCTTCTGGTACGCGCAGAGCGGCGTCCCCGAACCGCGCGAGCCGCTGCCCGGTGACACCACGGCCGACGTGTGCATCGTCGGCGGCGGCTACACCGGCCTGTGGACCGCGTACTACCTGAAGAAGGCGGCGCCCGCGCTGCGGATCACGGTGCTGGAGCAGCGGTTCTGCGGCTACGGCGGGTCGGGCCGCAACGGCGGCTGGCTCTACAACGGGATCGCCGGGCGGGAGCGGTACGCGGAACTGCACGGCCGCGAGGCTGCCGTCCGCCTCCAGGAGGCGATGAACGACACCGTCGACGAGGTGGTCCGCGTCGCGGCGGTGGAGCGCATCGACGCCGACATCCACCACGGCGGCGTGCTGCGGGTCGCGTACTGCCCGGCCCAACTCGGGCGGCTGCGCGCGGCGCACCGGGCCGAGACGGCCTTCGGCGGGCAGGATCTGCGGCTGCTGGACGCCGAGGAGTCGGCCCGGCGGATCCGGGTGGCCGGCACGCTCGGCGGCCTGTGGAACCCGCACGGCGCCGGTATCCACCCCGTCAAGCTGCTCCAGGGCCTGGCGCGGGTGGTGGAGGATCTCGGCGTGGTGCTCCACGAGTCGACGCCCGTGACCGAGATCCGGCCTCGCCGGGTGCTCACTCCCCACGGCAGTGTCCGCGCACCGTACGTGTTGCGCTGCACCGAGGGCTTCACGGCCGCGCTCAGGGGACAGCGCCGGTCCTGGCTGCCGATGAACTCGTCCATGATCGCGACCGAGCCGCTGCCCCGGGAGATCTGGGACACCATCGGCTGGGAGGGCCGGGAGAACCTCGGAGACCTGGCCCACGCGTACATGTACGCCCAGCGCACCGCCGACGGCCGGATCGCGCTCGGCGGACGCGGGGTCCCGTACCGCTTCGCCTCGCGGACGGACAACGACGGGCGCACCCGGGCGGCGACCGTGCGGGCGCTGCGCGAGATCCTGGTCCGCTTCTTCCCCGCTACGGCCGGGGTGGCGATCGACCATGCCTGGTCCGGGGTGCTCGGGGTGCCGCGCGACTGGTGCGCGAGCGTGCAACTGGACCGGGCCAGCGGGCTCGGCTGGGCGGGCGGCTACGTCGGCAGCGGCGTCGCGACGGCGAACCTGGCTGCGCGCACGCTCCGCGACCTGGTGCAGCTCGACTCCGGCCAGGGGCGCGAGACCGCCCTCACCGTGCTGCCCTGGGTCGGCCACCGGGTCCGCCGCTGGGAGCCGGAGCCCCTGCGGTGGCTCGGCGTGCACGCCCTCTACGCGGCGTACCGTGGCGCGGATCGCCGCGAGCTGGCCGGTCGCGGTGCGGCCACCGACCCGGTCGCGCGGTTGGCGGACCGCATCTCGGGGCGTGGCTAGGGCGGCGGGCCCCGGCCCTCGCCCGTGGTGGGCGTGGCCGAACCGAGTGGACCGGGACGCCCGGAACGGGATCTACTAGGTCACCAGGCCAGTGGGCCCACCTCAGCGACCGGCCACTACACCCGGGAGCCGAGCCGGGAGCAAGGCCAACAGCAAGGCCGGCAGCAGAGCCGACAGCAGTGCCGAGAGACGAGCCCGCCGGGAGGCGGCGCTCGCAGAACAGCGGGAGAGCACGTACCTTGTCCGAGAAGCACGAACCGGTGATACCGCTCCCCGGCACTGCCGGCCTTGACCTGCTGGCCGACTGCGCGAACTGCTTCGGGCTGTGCTGCGTCGCGCTGCCGTTCGCCGCCTCCGCGGACTTCGCGGTCAACAAGGACGCCGGCAAGCCCTGCCGCAACCTCCAGTCGGACTTCCGCTGTGGCATCCACGGCCGGCTCCGCCAGCAGGGCTTCAAGGGCTGCACCGTCTACGACTGCTTCGGAGCGGGGCAGAAGGTCTCCCAGGTCACCTACGACGGCCAGGACTGGCGGCAGCACCCCGAGACCGCGCAGCAGATGTTCGAGGTCTTCCCCGTCATGCGCCAGCTCCAGGAGCTGCTCTGGTACCTCGCTCAGGCGCTGAGCCTGGCGGCGGCCAGCCCCGTCCATCAGGACCTCGCCCAGGCGCTGGAGCGGACGGAACTGCTCACCCGCGGCACTCCCGAGGCACTCACCGAGCTGGACGTGGCGGGGCTCAGGGGCGAGGTGAACGTCCTGCTGCTGCGCACCAGCGAGCTCGTCCGGGCCGGGGCCAAGCGGCAGAAGAAGGACCGCCGGGGAGCCGACCTGATCGGCGCCAAGCTCAAGGGCGCGGACCTGCGGGGAGCCAACCTGCGTGGGGCCTACCTCATCGGGGCCGACCTCCGGGGCGCCGACCTGCGGCTGGCTGACCTGATCGGCGCGGACTTCCGGGACGCCGATCTGCGGGGCGCCGACCTCACCGAGAGCATCTTCCTCACCCAGTTCCAGCTCAACGCGGCCAAGGGAGACGGCGAGACCGGGCTGCCGCCGGGGCTCACCCGCCCCTCGCACTGGTAGCACGCCGACGCGGCGGTGGCTCGCAAGCGGTGGCCGCACCGGGTGGATTCGAGACGAAGACCGACAGCCGAGACCGGCTGTCGGTCTTCGTCGTTCCGGCCCTGTCTCCGCTTCCAGTACTGAGTAAGTACTGAAAGTGAATTGTGCCTATTACGGCTTCCAGGTTAGAGTCCGTAATAGACGCTAGATGCTGAGGCTATTACCTAGGGGTGGACATGGCCGGCCTGACCCGCGCGCGGATCCCCGTGCCCGCACAACCCGTACAGCCCTCGCGGCCGATCCGGCCCGAACCCCTCTCCGCGCGCACAGGCACCTGGGCCCAGACCTCCCCGACCGGCCGGACGCTGCTGATCGCCGTCCTGCTGACCGGCCTGACCACCTTCATGTTCCTGCCGCTGCTGGCCGTCCGGCTCACCGCCCAAGGCATCCCCGCCGGCCGGACGGGCTTCCTGGTGGGGCTGCTGGCCTTCTCGGGCCAGGGCTTCTCGCTGGTGAGCGGCCTGTCGGTGGACCGCTTCGGTGCCCGGCGGATCATGACAGCCGGCTTCGTCCTGCGGACCGCCGGCTACCTGCTGCTCGGCCTCGGCCTGGGCGACACCACCCGGCCGGTGCCGCTGGTGGCCGGCATCGTCACCATCGGCGTCGGGGGTTCGCTGCTCGGCCTGTCGATCAAGACCTTGCTGGTGACGCAGCCCGGCATCGAGGCGCGCGCGATGCTCGCGCTGCGCTCCACCTTCGTCAACATCGGAGTCGTCGTCGGCCCGGCGCTCGGCGCGCTGGCGTACCCCTTCGGGTTCCGGTTGATCCTCTCGGCCTGCGTCCTCTCGCATGTGGTGCTCGGTGGCTGCCTGCTGCTCAGGCCGATCGAGGACAACGTGGCCCGGCCGCGCCCGGCTGCCGCAGCCCCGGCCTCGGCGGGCCGCAGCCGGCCGGGGCAGACCCCACCGGGTCGGACCCCGGCCGCCGAGCCCGTGGCCCGACCCTGGGCGCGCCGTCACTGGGCGACGTTCTTCCTGCTCGGCATCGCCTACTGGGCGATCTACAGCCAGCTCAACGTCGTCCTGCCGATCACCGCGCAGCGGATGACCGGCAGCGCCACGGCGATCTCGGTGGTCTTCACCGTCAACGGCGCCCTCGTGGTGCTGCTCCAGTACACCCTCCTGCGCCACGTCTTCCGCCGGACCACCGCCCGGACGCTGCTGGTGATCGGCTTCCTGGCCTTCGCCTGCGCCTACGCGGCGCTCGTCCCGCAGGCCGGCTGGTACTCGCTGCTGGCCTTCGTCCTGCCCGTCACCGTCGCGGAGATGCTGATCGGCCCGAGCCTCGACGAGCAGGCGGTCGAGGCGGCCTCCGCCCGCCGTACGGGCCTCGCGCTCGGCACGATGAGCATGGCCGGCGCCTGCGGCAGCCTCGTCGGCGCCGGACTGGGTGGTTGCCTGCTGGAGGCTCCCGGCGGGGGCGCCGCGGTCTGGCTGGTGATCATCGCGCTGTCGCTCGCCGCCGCCGCGTGCTGCTGCCTGCTGCCGCACGCCAGCGCCCGGCAGGCCGCCTGACGCCCGCCGGGCGCCACCGGGCGCACGGCCGGGGCGGGGAAGCTGCTACAGGTTCCGGTGGCGCAGCACCAGTGGAGCCCTCCCGGGGCGGGACCTCAGCGGGAGGGCCGGGACGGGGAGCCGGATGCGGGGCCGGACTCGACCGTCGGTACCGCCCACGCGCTCACCCCGAGCCTGCCGGTGTTGCCGAGGTCGAGATCGGCGGCCACGACCTGGCGGGGTTGCCCGTCGGGGAGAGTGATCTCGATGAACCTGCCCTCGGCGGCGGGCACGTCGGAGAGCGTCACCGTGTTCCGCCAGACCAGTCCCACCGTCGCCCGCTCCCCCGCCCGCAAGGTCACGGGCCTGGCGGGCGGGTCGAACTTCTCGATGGTGGCGATGCCCGCGGTGCCGTGGCCGATCTCGACCGCGAGCGGTCGGCGTGCCTTGTCGAGGACCCGGATCCGCGGGTAGCCGTTCAGTCGGTACGGCTCGGTGCCGCAGTTCACCAGCTCGACGGTCATCACCCGCAGGCCCATCGCGGCGTCCTCCGCCCCCACCCGCGTCAGGATGCCGGAGTCCCCGCACACCTGAGGCGGTGGGCCACCGGTGGCGCCGGTGCGGGGTGCGTCGGACACCGCCGTCGAAAGGGTCGAGGCCGAGAGCGGGAGCGAGGACGGCGCGGAGGCCCGGGGCGCGCCAGGGGCGGGCGCGGAGGCCGGTCCGGTCACGCTGGTCGAGCCGCAGGCGGTGAGCAGGGTCAGTAACCCGGTCACTACGAATGCCGAACCCGCGCGCCGGGGCGCCGTCCGGTCCGGCCTTGCCGTTGCAGAATGCATCCGTTCATCCTGGCACGCCCCGTGATCCAGCTGTCCGCCCGGCCGCCCGGCGCGGTCCGTCAGCGCACGTCCGTCAGCGCAGGTCCGTCAGGGCAGGCCGCGCCTGCCGAAGGCCGGGCGGGCCGAGTCGGGCCCGGGCGGGTTCCAGGATGTGGCAGCCGTGGTCCGCAAGCTGTTTGCGGATGCGGTCCGCTTCGCTGTCGTTCAGGCAGAAGACCCAGGCCCCGGGGATCAGGATCACCTGGAAGTGTCCCGCCACGGCGTGCTCCACCAGCCGTTCGAGCTGAGGCAGGGGGTCGGCCGAGCGGCAGCCGTTGTCGATGAACGGGACGGGCTCGGGAAGCCCGAGGCGTACGGCATGGCGGTCCAGCAGGGCGCGGTGCTCGCTCATCCGCCAGGTGTCCGCGGGGTAACAGCGGAGATAGGAGGCGGATCTCAGTCCGGTCGGATAAGGGGGGACGGTCCTCATTGGTGGCTCCTCGTGGAGCGGGGGCCGCCAGGGTACGGCCTCCGCAGCCTCCGTCCTCGCCTGCTCCCGATGGCACGTGGTGTGTGCGGGCCGGAGGGCGGGACGGAGGATGTGACGGCGCCGATCCGGGCTGTGCGGGGCAAGCGGTGCAGCGGTGCGTGCGGTGCGCGGATGTGCGAGCGCGTACGAGCCGCTTCGCCAGGGGGTGCCCGGGGCCCGCGCCGGCCGACGGGTCCGGGCCGCGAACGTTCGCGGCCTGCCGGTTGGCGGGGGTGGGGAGTGGGTACCCGATGTGAGGACGGGCCCGGATCCGGGCCGACGCCTTCACTCATGGCGTCTGGGCCGGGGCTGTCCGGGGCGGGGTGGGCCCGGGGCAGTGGCGACCGGCGAACGGTGGCGTCGAGCCGGGTGGGGTCGGGCGCCGGCCGGAGCCGGGATGCCACCGTTCTGCCACAGTGTGGCCCGAGCTCATGATCATTGTCTAGACCGGTCCGGGGAGTGAGCTGGTCAGCCCGTCGGGCACTCGGTGCCGCCCGTGCACAGAGCCGCTGCCTCCTGTCCGCCTGCCCTCCGTCCGGGGCCCTCGGTCTCACATCCCCCCGCCGACAGCAGCGGGGGCGGGGGGGGGGGGGCCCCCGGGCCCCCGGGGGGGGGGCCGCCCCGCCCCCGGGGGGGGGGCGCGGGGCGGGGGCGGGGGCGGGGGTGCCCGCCCCCCCCGGGAGGCCCA